>NZ_JBZXVN010000055.1:0-26729 GCF_058892305.1 Pelagimonas sp. | reverse complement strand
ATCCAAGTGTGGTGGATGAGCTTGTCGACAACCGTATGAACCGGGAGAGCTGAGCCATGATGGATGGAAGCACCACTCTCGCAGCCCCAGTTCTGATCCTGCTTGGCCCCCCCGGGGCCGGCAAAGGCACCCAAGCGCGGATGCTGGAAGAAGAATTTGGTTTTGTTCAGCTTTCGACCGGTGATTTGCTAAGGGCCGCCGTTGCCGCCGGAACCGACGCCGGCAAACGCGCCAAGGCGGTTATGGAAGCGGGTGAATTGGTGAGCGATGACATCGTCATTGCGATCCTGCGCGACCGTCTGAACGATACCGATTGTGCCAAAGGTGTCATCCTTGATGGCTTCCCGCGCACAACGGTTCAGGCCGAAGCTTTGGACCGCCTTCTGGAGGATTCAGGTCAGCGCATCAACGCAGCGATCAGCCTTGAGGTTGATGACGCCGCCATGGTGACCCGGATTTCCGGGCGCTACACCTGTGGCGGTTGTGGCGAAGGGTATCACGACACCTTTAAACAGCCAAAATCGACCGGTGTTTGCGACAATTGCGGTGGCACGGAGATGAAACGCCGCGCCGACGACAATGCCGAAACCGTGGCCAGCCGCCTTGAGGCCTACCACGCGCAAACCGCACCGTTGATTGATTACTACAACGGTCATGGCGCGCTCAAGACAGTTGCCGCCATGGGCGACATCACTGAAATCGCGTCCGAAATGGGCGCAATTGTTCGGGGTGCTGTTGCGTAAGCAATAGCGCCCTGGCGCCCCTTGGGACGGGGGGCGCAGCCACGCTTGTCTTTTGGACAAGCACAAGGAGGAAGAGGAGGACCCGCATGACGGATCACACATCTCAAGACGCGAAAGCCGCCGAAAAGTCCGATCAGGGCTATTGGGCCGCCAACGTGCGCATCATTCTGGTTAGCCTGGTTATCTGGGCTGTCGTTAGCTTTGGCTTCGGCATTTTGCTACGCCCAATGCTCAGCGGCATTAGCGTTGGCGGAACAGACCTAGGTTTCTGGTTTGCCCAACAGGGTTCAATCATCGTCTTTTTGGGCCTGATCTTTTTCTACGCCTGGCGGATGAACAAGCTCGACCGTGAATACGGCGTCGAAGAGGAATAAGCGCAATGGATCAGTTTACCATCAACCTGCTGTTTGTTGGCGCGTCTTTCGCGCTCTATATCGGCATCGCGATCTGGGCCCGCGCCGGTTCCACATCCGAATTCTACGCTGCGGGTCGCGGCGTTCACCCGGTCACCAACGGTATGGCGACAGCGGCTGACTGGATGTCAGCGGCCTCGTTCATTTCGATGGCCGGTCTTATCGCGTTCACCGGCTACGACAACTCTTCGTTTTTGATGGGTTGGACAGGCGGCTACGTTCTGCTGGCTCTGCTGCTTGCGCCTTACCTGCGTAAGTTCGGCAAGTTTACCGTGTCGGAATTCATCGGCGATCGTTTCTACAGCCCAACCGCGCGTGTTGTTGCGGTTATCTGTCTGATCGTTGCCTCGACCACCTATGTTATCGGTCAGATGACCGGTGTTGGTGTTGCCTTTGGTCGCTTCTTGGAAGTGTCCAACACGGCTGGTCTGTTGATCGGTGCCTGTGTGGTTTTCGCCTACGCTGTTTTCGGCGGCATGAAGGGTGTGACGTACACTCAGGTTGCTCAGTACGTTGTTCTGATCATGGCCTACACCATCCCAGCGATCTTTATCTCGCTGCAGCTGACCGGTAACCCTGTTCCTGCTCTGGGTCTGTTTGGTGATCACGCTGCGTCGGGTACCCCGCTGCTGACCACCCTTGACCAGATCGTTGCCGAGCTTGGTTTCAATGAGTACACAGCCCACCACGCTGACACGTTCAACATGGTTCTGTTCACTCTGTCGCTGATGATCGGTACTGCGGGTCTGCCCCACGTGATCATGCGCTTCTTCACCGTTCCTAAGGTTGCCGACGCGCGTTGGTCTGCTGGTTGGGCACTGGTGTTCATCGCGCTGCTGTACCTCACCGCCCCTGCGGTTGGTGCCATGGCACGTCTGAACATCACCGAACTGATGTGGCCAAATGGCACGTCTGGTGATCCGGTTTCGGTTGAAATGATCGAAGACGAAGCCCAGTACGACTGGATGGCGACTTGGCAGAAAACTGGCCTCTTGGGCTGGGAAGACAAGAACGGCGACGGCAAAATCGCTTACTTCAACGAAAAAGACGCCGACACAGTTGCCAAAATGGAAGCTGCTGGTTGGGGTTCTGAAAACGAGCTGACCAAGTTCAACCGCGATATCCTGGTTCTTGCGAACCCTGAAATTGCGAACCTGCCATCTTGGGTTATTGGTCTGGTTGCTGCTGGTGGTCTTGCCGCTGCTCTGTCAACCGCTGCTGGCCTGTTGCTGGCGATTTCGTCTGCGGTTTCGCATGACTTGATCAAAGGTTCGATCAACCCGAACATTTCGGAAAAAGGTGAATTGCTCTCCGCTCGTATCGCCATGGCCGTTGCCATCGCCGTTGCGACATGGCTGGGTCTGAACCCTCCGGGCTTCGCTGCTCAAACCGTTGCCCTTGCCTTCGGTCTGGCCGCTGCGTCGATCTTCCCTGCGCTGATGATGGGCATCTTTACCAAGGTGAACAACAAAGGTGCTGTTGCAGGCATGTTGGCCGGTCTGGGTGTCACCCTGATCTACATCTTCCTGCACAAAGGTTGGTTCTTTGTTCCGGGCACCAACACCTTCACCGACGCTGACCCCCTCTTGGGGACAATCAAATCGACATCCTTCGGTGCGATTGGCGCCATGGTGAACTTCTGTGTGGCCTTCACAGTCTCCAAATTCTCGGCTCCTATCCCTACCGAGATCGAAGAGCTGGTCGAAAGCGTCCGCGTACCACGCGGTGCTGGCGAAGCTGTGGACCACTAAACAATGATTGCCTTGCTGTCTCCCATTCGGCCGGGCAACTCATGACCCAAACGGGGCACCCATTCGGTGCCCCGTTTTTATTGACGGGGGTCGAAGCCCTTAAACTTTCGGCAAAAAATTCCCGCGAGACCGATGAAACCTTGCTCCAAATCAAGGCCCGGACTTGCAATTCAGCGTTTAGTTTTCCCAACGTATGCCCCAGTAAAAAAGAGCCTCTCCAATGCCTCTAGATACCGCCGCCCTTGCCCGATTTCTGAGCGCCGTGCATCCCTATGATGCGCTATCAGAAGAGGCGCTGACCGCGCTCTTGCCCCGCTTTGAATCGCGTCTCTATTTTGCAGGCGATGAGATATATAGCCTTGGGTGTGAGCTAGAGGGCCTGTACCTTATTCACGAAGGACAGGTCGAAATTCGCGACGAAAACGATGTGCCTGTCTCCTTGTTGGGGCGTCGCAACTCATTTGGTGAACGCGGATTGCTGCGCGATGGCCAATCCGTGACCTCGGCCCGCGCGATCGAAGATTGCCTTTTGGTCATTCTGCCCCGTGATGCCTTTCATGCGCTGCTTGACCAAGAGGACGCCGCCCGTAAGTTTTTTGACCGCACCCGAAGTGCCAAACCACAAAAGGCGGATTTGGCCACCAGCCGGGTTGAAACCCTGATGGCCCCTGCCCCGCTGACTTGCCCGCCACAAACCACCGTCAAAGAAGCCGCGCAAATCATGCATTCGCGCCATATTTCTTCGGTCTGTATTCTGGAAGGCACCGAACTGCTCGGCATTGCAACAATTCGCGACCTATCGGGCAAAGTTGTTGGCGGTGCCCTGCCCTTTGACACACCGATAAAGGACATCATGACACCGGACCCCGTGACCCTCTCGCCGTCTGACATTGGGTCTGACGTGCTCCACATGATGATGGAGCGCCGGATCGGGCACGTACCGGTCACCGAAGCGGGCAAGCTTGTCGGAATTGTCACGCAAACCGACCTAACCCGGTTTCAAGCGGTCAGCTCCGCCGAACTGGTTTCGGAAATCGCCCACGCCCATACCGCCGAGGCCATGGCCGAGGTCACAGCCCGCATTCCGCAACTGCTGTTGCAGCTTGTCGCCGGGGGCAATCGCCACGAGGTTGTCACCCGCCTGATCACCGACATTGCCGATACAGCAACGCGTCGATTGTTGGCACTGGCCGAAGAACAATTCGGCCCCCCTCCCGTGCCCTACCTGTGGCTCGCCTGCGGCAGTCAGGGTCGCCAAGAGCAAACCGGCGTTTCCGATCAGGACAATTGCCTTTTGATCGACGACGCCGTGACAGACGACCAGATGCCCTATTTTGCCAAAATGGCCGAATTTGTCTGTGCCGGTCTTGATACCTGTGGCTATGTGTTCTGTCCGGGCGATATGATGGCGACTAATCCGCGTTGGTGCCAACCGGTGCGCGTGTGGCGCGACTATTTCCGCAGCTGGATCAACAAACCGTCACCCGAGGCCCAGATGCTGGCCTCGGTGATGTTTGACCTACGTCCGATTGGCGGCCGCGTTGGCTTGTTTGCGGACTTGCAAGAAACGACCCTAGAAGCGGCCTCCAAGAACTCGATCTTTGTGGCACATATGCTGTCCAACTCGCTCAAGCACACCCCGCCTCTTGGGTTGCTGCGCGGCTTTGCGACTATTCGGTCGGGCGAGCACAAAAACCAGTTGGACCTCAAACACAACGGCGTTGTGCCAGTGGTGGATTTGGGGCGGATTTATGCGCTTCAAGGGAAGTTGGCCGAAGCCAATACCCGCGCACGCCTAGAGGGTGCAATGGCCGCGGGTGTGCTAAGCCAGACCGGCGGACAGGACCTGTTGGATGCCTATGATCTGATCGCCGAAACACGGCTGGAGCATCAGGCAGAGCAAGTCAAATCAGGGCAAGCTCCTGACAATTATCTGGCCCCGGCGGATCTATCTGATTTTGAACGTAGCCATTTGCGCGACGCCTTTGTGGTGGTGAAGTCACTGCAATCTGCCGTAGGACATGGGAAGGGAATGCTCGGGTGAGGTCAGCCACGAACGGCGACCAAATTCCATGCATGGAATTTGCAAAACTCTTGCAAGAGTTTTGATGGCGCACCCGGCTCGGGAGAAAACAAAACACCGGACATCGGTGTTGGGGAGGTTGAATGTTTCTAGAACTGATCGCGGTCTTTATCGCAGGGTTCGCAGGGGCCGGTGCAATGATGTTGCTCGGCAAAATTTCGGGTGGTCGCCTGCCTAAATGGCTGGTCCCGGTTGGTGCCGGGGCTGCGATGCTGATCGCCGGGATTTCAAGTGAATACAGCTGGTTTAGCCGCACATCTGGCAACCTGCCCGAGGGTATCGAAATCGCGGAAACCGGTGAAAGCAAAGCCCTTTGGCGCCCTTGGACCTATGTGTTTCCGATGACCAACCGCTTTGTTGCCGCCGATACCGGCAACATGCAGACCAATAGCGAAACCGATGGGCTCTACCTTGTCGACCTGTATTTCTTTGGTCGTTGGCGCGCCGTTCAGGTCGTCGAAGTCATGGTCGACTGCAATGGACACCGGCGTGCTGATCCGGTTCTTGGTGATGGCTCCGACCCGCTATGGCGCGACGTCGGACCACAAGATTCCGTCGTCAAAACAGTCTGCAAGGAGGCCTAACATGTTTACCAAACTAAGCCTGCGTTTGCGCGTTTTTCTGTTCTTTTGCCTGATCGCACTGGGTGGCACGGGCTTGGTTCTGGTATCGCTTTGGATTGGTCATTCCCGCGTGGCCTCGACCTCGGTCACCGATGGGTTTGTCTTTGCCGGCATCATCTCCATCTTAGGCACCGTAGGGCTGACCGCCGGGATTTGGCTGTTATTTGATGAAAACGTCGCCAAACCCATTGAAAAGCTGGCCTCCGAAATGCGCACCCGTGCTCATGCGGGTGTCGGCTCTGACGTGGATACTCAGGCCGCGCGCTATTTGGGTGATTTGGCCCCGGCGGCCAGTGCTGTGACAACCGCCTTGTCCGACACCGCCCTATCAACAGCCCAACAAGTCGCCGCAGAAACCGAACGGTTGGCCGCCGAAAAGGCCCGGCTCACCGCCCTGCTCACCGAAATTCCTGTGGCGATGATCTTGGTAAACGCCCACAATCAGATCGTTCTGTATGATGGCCAAGCCGCTGAAGTTTTGTCACAACTTGGCGTCCCGCGTTTGAATGCACCCATTTCAGAATACTTCGATCTGGCCAGCCTGACCTCCGCACAGAACAAGCTCAACAAAACTGGAAAGGACGTGACCTTTTCTGCCAAAGGCGTGCATGACAGGCTTAGCTTTGACACCCGGATGAAGCCGATGGAAGGGGGGGGCTACATGCTGATGATTGACGCCGAACACGTCGACATCTCTCCCGATGCGGCCCGACCTCTGGTTTATGATTTCGACCTGATGGAACGCGGCGACGTGGATTTGGGCGACAAAACTCAACTGCGCGATCTGACATTTGCGGTCTTTGACACCGAAACCACCGGCTTACTCCCGCACAAAGATGACATCGTGCAAATTGGTGCCGTTCGGGTGGTGAATGGTCGAATTATCGACGGCGAACGGCTTGATCAATTGGTTGATCCCGGTCGCCCGATCCCGCCCGCTTCAACCAAAGTGCACCATGTCAGCGACGCCATGGTCGCAGGCGCTCCTGATATTGGCGTCGCCGGGGCGCAATTCCACCAATTCGCAAGCAATTCGGTCATCGTGGCCCATAACGCACCGTTCGATATGGCGTTTTTGCATCGCGACAAAGCCCGCATGGGCGTCGAGTGGGATCATCCGATCCTTGATACGGTCCTGTTGTCTGCTGTTTTGTTTGGGGCCTCGCAAACTCATACCCTGGATGCGCTTTGTGATCGACTGGATGTGACCATTCCGCCTGAGTTGCGCCATACGGCCCTCGGCGATGCCCAAGCCACCGCCGAAGTTCTGGTGCGCATGCTGCCTATGCTTGAGGCGCGCGGATTGACGACCTTTGGCGAGGTTGTCGAAGAAACACGGCGCCATGGTCGGTTGCTCGAAGACTTGAACTAACGATCTCGCGCGCCGTTGGGGGACGGTGGGTGGGGCGATGCTCGCCGCGCGAGCAAGCGACGCCCCGTCCCAAGATCAACGTTGAGGGAGACGAACCGCCCCATCAAGGCGAATGGTTGTGCCATTCAAATAGGCGTTTTCGCAAATCTGACAGACCATCTGAGCATACTCCGCCGGGTCACCCAAACGGTGCGGGAATGGAATATTCGCAACGATCCCCGCAGTCACATCATCGGGCAAGCCTTCCATCATTGGTGTCCCGAACAAGCCCGGCGCAATCGCCATCACGCGCACACCTTGCTTTGCCATTTCCCGCGCTGCAGGCAGGCACATGGCCGCAATCGCGCCCTTTGATGCGGAATAGGCCGATTGGCCAAATTGACCATCTTGATAGGCAATCGAGGCTGTGTTGATCACAACGCCGCGCTCTCCGGTCTCCAACGCGTCCTGATCCATCATCGCACGGGCGGCGTAGGACATCACGTTGAATGTCCCGATCAAATTGACCCGGATCGTGCGTTCAAACGCGTCGATCGAAAGCGCTCCTTCGCGGCCAACAATCCGTTTGGCCGGGGCAATCCCAGCACAGTTGACGGCAATCCGAGGCTTACCAAGGTCCGCAATGACCGTGTCAAAGGCTGCCGCCACCGAAGCCTCATCGCCAACATCGGTTTTGATGGCAATACCACCGATGTCCGCAGCCATCTGGGCTCCCCCCTCGGCATCAAAATCAAGGATGGCCACCTTGGCGCCTTCCGCCGCCAGCCGCCGTGCTGTCGCGGCCCCCAAACCGCTTGCCCCGCCGGTAACAACCGCAATCTGACCTGTGATATCCATGGCGTCCTCCATTCGCTCTCTATGTCAAAGGCCCTTTTCACGCCTCAAACGGCGTCAAAACAGCCCAATTGGCATTTGAATGGCCAAAACCAATCGAGCCGTCAATGCCGACACCGCTAACAATTGAACAAATGTTCAAAAAACCGCCTGCGCCCGCATTGCAAGCGCTCCATCAGCCCGTTTCGCCCAAAGGTCATAGCCGCCATCGCACCTACGTCCTTCAATATGAAACGGAGCATTTCCCGATATCGGGGCCAGGCCACGGAACTCAAATCGGATCGGTGGACGCCCCTCGTGGCGCGTGACCAAGTCGACCAAAAGCGTGGCGGTCAAAGGCCCGTGAAAGACCAATCCGTCGTAGCCTTCCACGTTGCGGGCGTAGTCAACATCGTAGTGAATACGATGCCCGTTGAAGGTCAAAGCGGAGTAGCGAAACAGTATGACCGGATCAGGTTGAACCAGTTCTGAGAACGCAGCCCCTTCTGGAGACATCTCAGGGGGCGGAACAGGTCGGCTTGGATCGGGATCTTCGCGATAGACAATATCATGTTCTTCGGTCACCGTAGCCTCACCGTTCTGAGACAGGGTGTGGCGCAGGGTCACAAAACACAATGCTCCTCTGCGGCCGCGTTTCTCTTCCAACTTGATAATGGAGGAGCGTTTTTCAATCTCTTCCCCCAAGCGCAGCGGCTGATGAAACTCAAACCGTCCCCCGGCCCACATCCGGCGCGGCAATGCAACAGGCGGTAGAAACCCACCCTTTTTCGGATGGCCATCCCGTCCCAATTCACTGGGTGGCAACGCGTCAAGAAAATACAGCCAATGCCACAGCGGTGGCAGTGCATCGCCTTCTCTAAAATTTTGAGACTGTCCCAAAGTTGCCGCCATCAGCCGAGCCGGAGCACAGCGAAGGTGATCTTGGCGTGTTTCGGTCCTGCCAATCCAATTGGTCAAATCCGCTGTCATATTGGGCCTTTCGTGTTGCGCCACTTTCGCCAAAGTGGGTGTCTCAACTGGTGTAACACCAAGCTTGAGGCGGTGAAATCATCTGTGCCGAGCCACCTTGCCCTAGGGTGCCGGATCGGCATGTGGGGCGTAAACCTTTTCGATTTCCAAAAGTTTTTGCTTGCGCCACAACCCACCACCGTATCCCGTTAGGGTTCCATCCGCACCAATCACCCGATGGCAAGGCACCACAAGCGCAATTTGGTTGGCTCCATTGGCCCGCGCAACGGCGCGAGTCGCTTGCGGTTTGCCAATCAATTTCGCCAACGCGCCGTAGCTTCGGGTTTGACCGGCCGGAATATCTTGGAGCGCGCGCCAAACGTCTTGCGTGAAGGCGGACCCATGAAAGGCCAGTGGCGTTTCGAAACGTGCCGATGTTCCGGCTAAAAAATCGGCCAGTTCGGATTTGATTTGGTCGATCGGGGCCGTCGTTCCGATGCCAATGTCACCTTTGACCGCTGCGCACAATTTGCCCAACTCAGTTTTCAACGCCTTTCGCTCCACAAATTCGAGCAAATGGAGATGAGAGGTGCTAGCCACCGCGATCATATCCCCGAGCGGAGTCGCAATCCAATCCGCCATGAGCAATCCTGTGGAGCCAAAGCTAGACGGAGGTCGGCCAAGCAACCGTCCAAAAGCCGCCCGAAACGCGCTCCCTGATGAAAACCCCGCGTCCAGTTGGGCATCAATCACCCGATCACCGGCCTGCAGGGCGACAAACCCATCACGTAACCGACGCTGCCGCGCCATTTCCAAAAATGTCATGCCAAACTGACGTTTAAAGCTACGTCGGACAGTGGACGGGTCAAATCCAAGCCGGGACAGGTCTGCTTCGGTCCAGCGGTACTCGGGCCGGTCTTCCAACTTGGACAACAACTCCGCTATAACCGGGTCAGCTTGGGCTGCGGGTTGCATTGGGTGGCACCGCTTGCAGGGCCGATAGCCGGCTTCGATACAGGCCCCTATTGTCGCAAAGAACGTACAGTTTTCAGGCTTAGGTTTGCGAGCAGGGCAGGTTAGGCGACAAAACACCCCGGTCGACAACACACCGACATAGACCTGCCCGTCATAGCGGTCATCGCGGGCAATCAAGGCGCGGTACAGCGCATCATTATCAGGCAAAGGTATCAACATGGGCGCGTTCTATCACGCCAGATTGGCGACACCGCCTGAAATCGGGCGACTATTTCAAATTTTGAGATTTGTGAAAGCTGCGCGCGGCTGTTTCAAAGGCCTCTTGGCGGCTAAACCCGGCAATCCGTTTCGCGACCATTCCGTCAAGCGGCAGGCCCCACGTCTTAATCATACATCCCAAAATGACATACATGCCATGAATGGCGATCACATCCATGATCTGCGCAGTGTCAAAATGAGAGGCAAGGTCATTCAAAACCGGCTGGGAAATTTGGTGATTTTTGATCAAATCATCAACGGACAAAAGCAAAGCAGCCTCCGGTTTGGCCCACGCCTCCCCGACCGACGCGTCCAGAACGGCCTCGATCTCTGACAAGGTCAATCCACATCGCAATGCGCGATCAACATGGGAACCCCATTCGTACCACGCACTCAGATGGACCGCGACACGCAGGATAACCAGCTCGCCCAAGCGCGGTCCGAGGCTGCCGCCATTGACCGAATAATTGCGGAAATCCCACCACGCATTGAGCAAACCAGGATTGTGCGCCATCAACTTGTGAACATTGATTGGGGCACCGTGCATATCGGAGACAATATGCGTCAATGACGAATCCCAGTCGCCTATTTCTTTGATGCCAATGTCCTGTGACATGCTCGCCCCTTTTTGCGCTTTTGGTGCATATGCAGAGGGGTTGCGCAAATGAAAAGGCCAGACCAGCTATTTTTCCAAAGCGCGCGAAATCCTGTCAAGTTGCTGTGACATTAGCATCAAATGTGTAACTTGCCCCCCTGCGACCTCTCCGGCCAAGGAAATGGCCGAGCTTTCGATCAACCGAGCCGCTTCTTTTAGGTTGAAGACGATGTCTGACGCCTCATGATTGGTCACAGTTTCCTCCGACTTGTTTTTTGGGGAATTCAAGAGCCCAAAAACTTCCGGTGCATCTCTTCGCATATGTGTGTCCCGTTTTAAGTTTCTGTAGAAACACGGCTTTTCCTTGAAACAAGCTTCGGTATAGAATCTTGCTCCACGTTTCTCGACCCCAAGACTATCGAGCAATAGTTTACAGTTTCAAGAAAAAATACACTTTTAACGTGTGTTTTTTAACAAAGACACCATTTGATGCCAATACATCGACGGAAAACTCGGTTATTGGTTTCAAAATGGTCGATCGGGTCTAACCTTGGGACATCATCAACGCTTTTTCGACCGCGACAAGCAAATCGCGTTTTTGAACCGGTTTCATGAGACGAATATCGTCTGACCTAAGACCATCCCCCACAACAGCCGCTTCGCTTGCATACCCGGACATGAATACCACCCGCAAATCGGGCCAACTCTCCCGGAGTTCTCTGACAAGAGCTGTTCCTTGTAAGCGTCCAGGCATAACAATGTCTGTTAAAACAAGATCGAAGCTTGGGTTGGTTTCAAACGCGACCTTGGCTTGGTCTCCATTTGCAACCGCAGTGACGACATATCCGGCCTTCTCTAAGATCATGACCAAAACGTCTAGAACATCCTGCTGGTCTTCTGCCAAAAGGATTCGGGCACCTTTGGAGACAGCATTTTCGCGTTCTTCTGGCAACGAAACGTCGTCAAGGGTCTGCATATCCCCGATTGGAAAATAGAGTTTGAACGTGGTCCCCACACCAAGCTCGGAAGAGACCCGAACCGTCCCCCCGGTTTGACGCATAAAGCCCATCACCATCGAAAGCCCAAGTCCAGACCCGGCCCCCGGTGACTTGGTCGTGTAAAAAGGCTCAAAGACATAGTCCACCATTTTGGGATCAATGCCGGTTCCGGTATCAGTGACGCTCATCATCACGTATCTTCCCGGCGCAAGGTCATCGCCGTAGGTCTTGAAGTCTTCATCGTCTATTTGAACATTTGTCGTTGCGAGCGATAGATGACCGCCATTTGGCATGGCGTCGCGCGCGTTCAGGATCAAGTTCAACAATGCGCTTTCTGTGGATGCCTGATCCGCTGAAACCGGCCATAAACCGGCCAACAAGGACGTTTCGATTGTAATATTGGCGGGCAAGGTGCGTCCGGCCCAATTTTTGGTTTCCAAAACAGTGGTGTTAAGATCAATGATTTGCGGCTCAAGCCGAGCACGCCGCGCAAAGGAAAGCATTTTGTGGGTCAAGTCGCCCCCCCGCATAGCCGCTGCTATACCGGCCTCAATCATCTGACGATGATCATGGTCCCCAATTTCATCACGCAACAGTTCCAAATTCCCAATGATAACTGCCAACAGGTTGTTGAAATCATGGGCAACTCCGCCGGTCAACTGTCCGATGCTTTCCATTTTCTGAGCTTGCATCGCCAGAGCGCTTTGCTCTTTTAGCTGCTGTTCTGCGTCGACAATTGCCGTGACGTCAAAGATGATACTATCGGTTCGAAAGCGGTTGTCGCTTACCCGTACCGAATTGCCAAAGTAATCGATCCATTTGGTTTTACCGAATGTGTCTCGGATTTTTAAACGTCGGGTCATCGGCATCAAGTTAAGCGTCGCCTGAAGCAAATCTTCACGCATCTGATCTTGTTCGTCGGCGTCCAATGACCGGATCAAAACATTGGCATCAGAAAGAACATCCTCGCAAGAAATTCCCCAGATATCGACCACATGCTCACTCGCATATACTGTGCGCGGCGGGTGCCCTTTGGCCAACTCGACACTCACAATTGCTCCGGGCAACCCGGTGGCGATAGACACCAGCCTTTGCTCGGCTTCAAGCTTGAGATCTTCAGAGCGTTTGTAGTCGGTCAAATCGACTTGAATACCAATCGCACGGGAAAACTGCCCTTCGTTGTTTCGATCCGTTACCCAGTTGCAGCGATAGTAACGCAAGCTGCCGTCAGGCATTACACCACGAAACTCCATTTGATCGACAGCGCTCGCGTCCTGAGCAACATCCGAAATCGTGTCCAACACACGCTTTTGGTCTTCTGAATGAACACGCGCAATCCAGCTTTCAACCGGGATTTCGCCTGCCTTTCCAGTCAGTTCAAATAGACGCATCATACCGTCATCAAAAATCACATTCTTGTTTTCAGCCCGATATTCAAAAACCCCCATGCGCCCGGATTGCGTTGCCATGTTCAAGCGCCGTCCCAGCTCTGCGGCCGAACGTTCCGTGGTATTGACCCGACTTGCGACGCTCACAACCAACCCAGTGGCCAAAATTGACATACCGCCCAATGCCAAACAGGCGACAAGCTCGGGAACGGTTTCTTTGTTCCCTCCAAGAATAGACGCCGCTGCGAATATTACGAGATGCAGAACAACCAGTCCACCAATGGCCTCGGCCGCAAACCTGCGCGAAAAGCCTGTCTCCTCCTGTCCGGGACTAAAATGTCCGATGACCATGCCTACTGCGGCAATGGAGCAATACAATGGAAGACTAATTGTAAAATCAGAACCGTATCCCAACAGACCAACCGCCAATCCGGCCAGGGATGCTATCAGAACACCAATCCACCCGGTCAGATAACCGGCAAACAAAAGCGGGCCCGCCCCGCCCTCCAAATGGGCTGCGTGGCTCTCCGTCGGAATCGTATTGGTCGAGACTAGAACAAAAACCAGACCAAACTCCGCGGCGACCGCGATCTTTGATCGTTTTGGTTTGCAACTCAGGTAAGACGAAGAGCGGCTGACATAGAGGCCCACACCACACAAAAGTAGAAAGGTGATGTTTTGAATGACCTGTAAAAACACCATCCCTGTGACCTTTCCGCTTTGGTTACAGGCTAACCTAAAAAAACGCTTTGGCGAGATAAATCAAGCGCCTGCAGGGTGTCGCATCCAAAGAAAAGGTCAATCTTTGTAGCGGCAATCCACCCAAGTGTGAGCAAGTCAAAAAGGGATCATCTTTTGCGGGAAATTAAGTTGCATTTCACACCTATAAATTGCAAGCATAGGCAAAGACCTTTGCCCCTATTTCCCGGATGTTTTCAGACACCAGCTGACAATATCATCGACATGAATAGGGAGCGTAATGGCCATGCCTGCCGTGAACTCGGCAAAGGCCACTTTGTTCGCCTGCCCCCCGCTCATGCCAACCAAAACCGGAATGTCTTGCTCAAGAGCCGCCGCAATCGCCGCACGAAACCCGCGTCCTTCAGCCTCCTCTGGGCCGAATTTATTGAGGACAAAAACATCCGGTTTCACCCCATCAAGCGAGGCTTCGACCGCCCCGACCGCATCGGCAATGGCCGCCGGGTTCAATCGACAGCCATTTGAGCCCTGGCCCAAGGATTGCGTGATGCGGATGGTGTTTTGACTGGGCAAAACACGGACATCCATATCGCATTGATGACTGTCGTCGGGCATGTCCTGTAGGACTTTGATAATCCCGCTTAGACGCAACCCGCGACGTTCCAGTTCCAGCGCGGCTTGCGAAATCAACCGATCCGTTTCGCCACGCCCTTCGGCTCCAACCGCTCCGATGTTCATGTCGCCCCCATTCTTGGCCTAGATATACACAATCTAAGTCACGCAAACCGGGGCGACCATGCGACCCAACGCGCTAATGTTTGGAACGTTGCAACATTCCAAAGAGATCACGCGGATCATCCGGATCGGCCAACATATCCAATTGCGCATAGAAATCGGTACCTTGGATAGCCCCAAGCACATATCGCAAGGCCGAAAAATCTTCGATCGCGAAACCAACGCTGTCAAACAAGGTGATCTGCTTGGCGTCACGTCGTCCCGGCACCTGACCAGTGATCACTTGCCAAAGCTCGGTCACCGGGTGGTCTTTGTCCAGTTGTTGGATTTCGCCTTCGACCCAGGTTTGGGGCGGGTATTCGACAAAGATATCAGAGCGCAAAAGAATGTCGCGATGCAGCTCGGTTTTGCCGGGGCAATCGCCGCCAATCGCATTGATATGCACCCCAGAGCCGATCATGTTGTCGGTCAGGATCGTGGCATTCTGCTTGTCGGCGGTACAGGTTGTGATGATCTGCGCCCCTTCCATCGCCTCTTCGCCGCTTGTGCATTGCACGACGTTAAGACCCATCCCCGCAAGGTTTGCGGCGCATTTGGCCGTGGCACCTTGGTCCGTATCAAAAAGCCGAACTTCGGTGATGCCGCAGATCGCCTTGAAGGCCAGACATTGAAATTCCGATTGTGCGCCGTTGCCAATCATCGCCATCACCGTTGCACCCGTGGGGGCCAGATGTTTGGCGGCCATTGCGCTTGTCGCGGCAGTGCGCAGCGCCGTTAGCAAGGTCATTTCGGAGAGGAGTTTCGGATAGCCACTATCCACATCCGCCAAAAGACCAAAGGCGGTGACGGTTTGAAGCCCCTCTTTGGTGTTCTTGGGATGGCCATTCACGTATTTAAAGCCATACATCTCCCCATCGGACGTTGGCATCAGTTCGATCACACCGACATCGGAGTGAGAAGCCACGCGCGGGGTTTTATCAAACAATTCCCAGCGCTTAAAATCCGCCTCGATGGCGTTTGCCAAATCACGCAAAACGGTTTCGATGCCGATATGATGAACCAAGGCCATCATGTTATCGACAGAGACAAACGGCACAAAGGCCAGATCAGAAGGGTGTGGTGCCATGATAAAAGCCTCAGTAGCTGCGGGTCACGCGGTCAAGAACACGACGGCCAAACAGGCTTGCCGTGAGATCAACCATCAGCCGCGCGGTGCGGCCTTTGACATCAAGAAATGGGTTGAGCTCGACGAGATCGAGCGACGAAACAAGGCCGCTGTCATGGAGCATTTCCATAACGTGGTGCGCCTCGCGGAAGGTTGCGCCACCGGGAACCGTTGTCCCAACGGCCGGGGCGATATCCGGTTCAATAAAATCGACATCAAGGCTCACATGGAGCAAACCATTTGCCGCCTGAACACGATCCAAAAATGCCTTTAGCAAAGGCGCTATTCCATGCTCATCAATCGCACGCATATCATGTGCGGTGACGTCGGTGTCTTGCAACAAACGGCGTTCTTCTCCGTCAACAGACCGCAGGCCCAAAATGCAAACATTGGCCGGATCAACCGCCGCAGAAAGGGGCGCATCAAGGTAGCTTTCAAACCCCGGCAACCCACAGGCAAAGGCCAAGGGAGTACCGTGAAGATTGCCGCTTTGGGTTGACCCGAATGTATTGAAATCAGCATGGGCATCGAGCCACAAGACAAACAACGGCCGCCCCTCTTCCGCGGCAACTGCGGCATGCCCCGACACAGTTCCGGCGGACAACGCGTGATCACCCCCCAGATAGATCGGCAGAGCCTCACTCCGTGCCAGTTTTCGCGCATCTTTGTGCAAGGACCGCGTCCAGCCGGCAACAGTTTCAAGCTGTTTCAGGTGGTTATGCGCGGTTGTGATGTGATCAACCGGTTCCGGCTCCGCATCCCCCAAATCCGTGACTTCGTGACCCAAGGCCTCAAGCTCTTCGGCCAATCCGGCGGTGCGATAGGCATCCGGCCCCATCAGGCAGCCGCGCCGCCCTGCCCCGGCTTCGATCGGAGCCCCTAACAATACGATCTTGGTCATGCTGCAATCTCCGCGGGGCGCGCACTCAGATGAAGGCCCGCGATGGTGCACCGCACCGACCCGCCGGCGAGTTCGATGGTTGGAATGTCCAATGCGACGATCTTGGTATGGCGTTCGATGCGTTGAACTTGATCAGGAGACAACGAGGCAACCGCCCGTGAAGACAGGGCCAGAATGCGGCCATCGCGGCCCTGCAATTCAATCGCGTTCCCGGCAAACTCACCGATTTGAGCCGGGGTGAGGTCAATCACATCACGTGGGCCATCGGCCAAACGCGACACCACATCGGACCGCCGGGTCGCATCCGGGATCATACTGCTTCCAATAAGGGCGAAATCGGTTGCGATGCACATCAAAACATTGGTGTGATAGATCGGCGCGCCATCAATGGTCACGGCATCAAACACCACAGGTTCGTAGTTGAAATGGGTGCAAAACCGTTCCAACAAAACCTCACTCGTGCGGTTCGATCGCGCCGCATAGGCCACCCGCTCAAGGTGATCGAGAACCATGGCCCCCGTCCCTTCAAGAAACAGGTCATCCTGTTCCAGCCCGGAATAATCAATCACATCCTGCACCCGAAACCGCTGCTTGAGCATTTCCACAACATCAGCGCGGCGTTCGGCGCGCCGGTTTTTGGAATACATTGCATGCAAGGCAACATGGCCGCCGGCATGGGTGGAAAACCAGTTATTGGGAAAAACGCTATCGGGCGTATCGGTTCCCGTGTCCTCAAACACATGGACAGCAACACCATGCGATTGCAGGGTTTTTACAGCCTGTGAAACCTCGTCATAGGCCTTTTTTGCAATCACGGAACGATCCCCCGATGCAGGCGTTTGAAATGCATTATCGGCAGCGGTTTGCGCGTTTGGGGTGAAATGATGTGGTCGGATCATAACAACCGCTTCGGGCGCTTGGAGCGAGCGCAGAGCCATATCAACTTCCTATTCTGGTCGGGTACTGTTTGGGCGTTGAACAGACTTTACAGACCGGAAGTGAACAAATCATATAGGCATGCGGTGCTTTTTTCGCAGTCATATTTGACATTATGAACATACCGATTTAACAAATAGTCATGCAAATTCTTGATGACCTCGACCGCCGCCTTGTTGCCATCCTTCGTGAAGATGGCCGCGCCCCGATCTCAAAACTCGCCACGATTTTAGGGGTGACCCGCGCCACCGTACAGGCGCGGTTGGATAAACTGATCGACAGCGGTGCCGTGCTTGGCTTTACCATTCGCGCCCGTCAGGAACACGGCCCAGACGGTGTTCATGCGGTGATGATGATCGAAGTATCGGGTCATTCAACCAGCGCCGTGATCCGCCGATTGCGCGGTGTTCCCGAACTCCGACAGTTGCATTCAACCAATGGCAAATGGGATCTGGTCGCTCAGCTCACTGCCGACAGCCTGCCCGAGTTTGACCGCGTCTTGCGCATCGTGCGACAGATCGAGGGCATCACGAATAGTGAGACTTCAATCTTGCTCAGTTCGGTCTGACAATCACACCGGACCACGAACAACCATTTTCGGCGGCGTCTCGCCTAGCGTCGAGAGCGCTCCCATACGACTGGGAGCGTCTACATCATCAAACCGGGTCAGATGCGGACAAGCCGCAACAAGGTGTTGCATGTGAACGACAAGCGACGCCAACGCAGGCACTTAGGTGATTAGGTCAATGGCGCAAGCAGGTAATTCAGGCAGATCAAAGACCGAAGCCGCACAGAGCCAGACACTCACCTTCTAAAACAGTTCAATATAATCATACTATTAGATGAATTGGCGGAGGCTCAGGGATTCGAACCCTGGGAGGACTTTCACCCTCGTCGGTTTTCAAGACCGGTGCATTCGACCACTCTGCCAAACCTCCGCGTTCGGGCATCTTTAATACCCCTTTTTCGATTCTAAAAGTCCTATACGTCAAAAATCTGCTCATTCACAAACTGCAGGCTTTTCATATGGCACTCAACACGTTACTCTGACGGGAAACGGGGCAAAACACCCGACGAGGCAGTAGTGACCGGAAAATCCGGCATTGAGTGCGGCAACGCCCGCGCAAACACAGGCATGAGGCACAGCATGAGCGGTATGAATTCGCCCAAACGTAATCGGACTCTGCGCGCAAGTTTTGCGTTCACCAGCTTTTTGATGCTGTCGGCATGTGCCGATGGGCAAATGCCCGGTTTTCTTCAACCCCAAGCCGGAGGGGGTGACGAAATGGTGGCCCGCGCGGCAACCTCGGGTGCGACAACAGAGCGCGATGTAGAAGCGCCGGAGATTTTCCAAACCACCGAAGCCGGTCTTTGGGATGGCCGCCCGTCCCTTGGCGGTGTGTGGATCGCGCATCCCGATGTTACCGACCCGGAACGCGCCATCATTCGCAATGAAAGCAATGGCAAATTTGTCATCGGCGCGCTTTTCCGTCGGGAACGCGAAACACCCGGTCCGCGCCTACAGATTTCATCCGATGCCGCCGCTGCGCTTGGCGTTTTGGCCGGTCAGCCGTCGAACTTGAATGTGGTTGCACTGCGCCGTGAAGAAGTGGCCGTAGACACTCCGGTCGAGCCCATGATTGACGCGGCTGCGATGCCCGCAGCACCCGAGATTTCCGAAGGACGCTTGGATCCGGTTTTAGATAGCGCCGCCAAGGCGATTGAAACCGCCGCCCTCGCCCCGACGGCCACAGCCGCAGCGCCCAAACCCAGCACCAAGCCAGCCACATCGTCCCTAAGCAAGCCATACGTGCAAATCGGCATCTTTAGCGTTGAGCAAAACGCCCGCAACACGGCAACGGCCATGCGTCAAGCTGGCATGGTTCCAACCGTCAAGGAACATAACTCCAAGGGTAAAACCTTCTGGCGGGTTGTTGTTGGCCCAGCTCAAACAAAATCAGAATTGTCGACGCTTGTTAAAACCATTAAGGGCACCGGATTTACCGACGCCTATGCGGTTACAAACTAAGCCAAACAGGCTCGGTTTCGACAGTGTCGGCAAGAAAACGCAACCTATCACAAGCAGGCGGGTGACAGCCCGTCTGTTTCCGGCAATAAACGGTTCAACGTTTTGACCCGATTGTTTGGACAGGAGCCGCCACATGAGCTTTTTGCCACGCCACTTTTTGGCAAGTGCCGCCGTTTTTGCCCTTTTGGCTGCGCCAGCATCAGCCTTTGACACCCGCGCCAAGGCCGCCTTTGTGCTGGACCAAACCACCGGAACGGTGTTGCTGGCCAAACGCGCTGACGAAGCGCTCCCCCCCGCCTCAATGTCTAAGCTGATGACGCTCTATATTGCGTTCGAGGCCATTCGCGACGGTCGTTTGAACGTCGACGAGAAGCTGCCGGTGTCGAGCCATGCCATGTCCTATGGTGGGTCGACAATGTTTTTGGACACCACTGACCGGGTCAAAGTTGGCGACCTTCTGCGGGGTATTATTGTTTTGTCGGGCAATGACGCCTGCGCGGTTATTGCCGAAACTCTAAGCCCCGATGGCACCGAAAAAGGCTTTGCCAAGCTGATGACCCAGCGCGCCCAACAAATGGGCATGACAAGTTCCAGTTTCCGAAATGCATCGGGGTGGCCCGCCAAGGGGCATGTCATGTCGATGCGCGATCTTGTCCTGCTGGCGACCCGTTTGATTGAAGATTTCCCAGAACACTACGAAATGTTCTCCGAGAAGACCTTTGCTTTTGATGGTCGTGCCCCCGGCAATGTCAACAACCGCAACCCACTTTTGGCGCTTGGGATTGGCGCTGATGGGCTTAAGACCGGCCATACAAGCGAGGCAGGATATGGCCTTGTTGGCTCGGCCAAGAACGGCAAACGTCGGGTGATTTTTGCGATCACTGGGCTTGATAGCGAACGCGCCCGCGCCGAGGAATCTGAAGCAATCGTCAACTGGGCCTTTCGGCAATTCGCCGAACAAACCATTGTTACCAAAGACAAAGCTGTCGCAGATGCCGATATTTGGCTCGGGGCCGAAGAAAAGGTGGGGCTTGTGGCGAAACAAGACATAACTTTGCTTTTGCCCGTGAACCCATTGGGCGGCGTCAAAGCCGAAGTAGTTTATACCGGTCCAATTGAGGCCCCGGTAGAACAGGGACAGAAATTGGCGGAATTGATTATTAGCCCCGACGGTTTGCCTGAAACCCGTGTTCCATTGGTTGCGGAAAAAGCGGTTGCCGGAGGTGGGTTTATGGATCGGATGCTAACCGTGTCACAGGTTTTGCTCAAACGCCTGCAGGACGGGCCAAAGGAGCAATTGTGACGACCACAAACGGCGCAAACGGGCTGTTTATCAGCCTGGAAGGCATAGACGGTTCCGGAAAATCAACGCAGGCGCGGCTCTTGGCAGAGGCTTTGCAGAAAGCTGGCCGCGATGTTGTGTTGACGCGCGAACCCGGTGGCAGCCCCGGAGCCGAAGAAATTCGTGCATTGGTGTTGCAGGGTGATCCTGATCGCTGGTCCGCCGAGACAGAATTGCTTTTGTTCACCGCCGCCCGACGCGATCATCTTGAACGGACCATTCGACCTGCCCTTGCCGCTGGACAGGTGGTTATTTGTGATCGTTTCGCCGATAGCACCCGCATGTATCAAGGGCTTTCGCGCGGCGATCTGCGTGGCAAAGTCGACGCGCTTCACGATCTGATGATCGGCATGGAACCCGACCTGACATTGTTGTTCGATATGGACCCCAGCGCTGGCTTGGCGCGGGCCAAATCTCGTGCCACCGTA
Source organism: Pelagimonas sp. (assembly GCF_058892305.1). Taxonomy (NCBI): domain Bacteria; kingdom Pseudomonadati; phylum Pseudomonadota; class Alphaproteobacteria; order Rhodobacterales; family Roseobacteraceae; genus Pelagimonas; species Pelagimonas sp. The sequence continues at coordinate 5,513 of NZ_JBZXVN010000055.1, read as the reverse complement.
GAGGAACGGTTCGAAGATTTCGGCGTTGGTTTGCAGGAAAAGATGCGGGCCGGATTCTTGGCCCTCGCTCAAGAATTCGAGACCCGATTTGAGGTCGTAGATGCCGCCCGCAAGGTCGATGCCATTGCCGATGACGTCTTGGCCCGGGTGATGGCCCGCCTGACATGAGCGACGTCGATCTCCCGGAACCTGATCGCATCGAGGGTGCGCCGCATCCACGCGAAACCACCGAATTATTTGGTCAAAGCCGCGCCGAAGCCGACTTTTTGACCGCGTTCAACACCGGTCGGTTGCATCACGGCTGGATGCTCACCGGTCCACGCGGTGTTGGCAAAGCAACTCTGGCATGGCGCATTGCGCGATTTTTGCTGGCCACGCCCCCCGTCGAAGACGATATGTTCGGGGCCCCTCCGCCCCCCGACACGTTGGACATTTCGCCTGACCATCCGGTTTCACACCGTATGTTGGCGCTTTCGGAACCCGGATTATTTCTGTTGCGCCGTGGCCCTACGGACAAAGGCGACAAACTGGCGGCAGAAATCCGCGTCAACGAAGTGCGCAAACTGGGCCATTTCTTTTCGCTGTCTGCGGCGGATGGCGGTCGCCGCGTGGTGATTGTCGACAGCGCCGATGAGTTGAACATTCAAGCCGCCAACGCGATTCTGAAAATGCTCGAAGAGCCGCCTGCCAACACAACGATCTTATTGATAAGCCACCAACCCGCCCGGCTATTGCCGACGATCCGCTCGCGCTGTCGCGTTTTGCGGCTTGGTCCCTTGTCACCCGATGACATGGCCGCCGCCTTAGCTCAGGCCAATGCCCATGTCGATCCGGCAGATGCCCCTGCCCTGACAGAATTGTCGCAAGGATCAGTCGGTGAGGCTTTACGCCTGATCAATTTGGGTGGTTTGCAGCTCTATTCGGACATATTGGCTGTGCTCGGTAGCCTGCCCAACTTTGACCGCGCCAGAATGCTCGCCCTATCAGATAGTTGTGCGGGCAAAGGCAAGGAAGCGCGGCTTGATCTGTTATTGACGCTTGTCGACCAACTGACCGCCCGTCTTGCCCGCACGGGCGTAACCGGCCATCCGCCATTGCACGAAGCTGTCCCCCAAGAGGCCGGGATATTGGCACGTCTGTCACCCGATCCGCACACCGGGCGACATTGGGCGACGTTAGCAGGCCAAGCCAGCGACCGCGCCCGCCATGCCCGCGCTGTCAATGTTGATCCAGCGGCTTTGGTGACCGATCTTTTTTTACAACTCAAACACTAAAACTTTGCGCCGGCCATAGTTCCGTCAAAACGGCATGAGATTTGTGACTTGGTTCGATTTACAAAGTCAGTTTGATCCCATGTTGCGTTGCTTAATTCTAGTTCTTTTCTTCACTGCCGAGGCTGCAGCCTCCCCTCTCGACACGTCCCCTCTTGATCAACCGACGGCTCAGACGACAAGTGATTTGTTGGAAGCCGGGGATTTTAACAATCTTGATCAGTATCTTAATGGTTTGCGCGCCGCGCGCGCCAAGGACGCATCCGGATATTTGCAGCTCACACATGCCTATTTGCGGTTTTGGGGGCATGGTTTGAACGTCAACCTTGCCCAGAACAAAGACCTCGATATCGAAGCCCAACTGCGCCATTGGAGAACCGCAAAACCACATTCGATTGGCGCAGTCACGGCCACCGCCATTTTCCTCGCGCAGCGCGTCAAAGCTTTGCCGGCTGGCTCACGTTCACAACAGGATGCCATGTCCGATGCGCTTGACTTCATACAAAGAAGCCAATCAATCGGGGAGGCAGATCCGCATTGGGGCGCGACGCATCTAGAGGTGTTGGCGTTGCAAAACACCGCCTCTGGGCAGTTCGAGCAAATCCTTGAACAGGCTGAGCGCGACAACCTCCCCCCGTTTCCACTCTATATCGGCGCCGGTTTGTATCTGAGGCATCACGACCAGCAGCGCCTTTTGCCATTTGTCTTAAACGCCGACCGTGCCGAACTGGGTCTGTCGGCGCGGCTTTTCACCTATTTCGCCCCATTCCTATCAACAGCTGGCCCCGAGGCATGGGAGCCCCTTAAACTCTCTTACAAATCGGTGCTGGCGGACTATCCGAGTGACTGGAACCGTCAAAGCTTGGCCAAAGCGGCCTGTGCCTTTGGAGACTTTAAAGAAGCGGCATTGCACATCGAAAAGCTACCTTGGCTAGATAACCTAGACCTTTGGGGTCAGCCTGATGTCCCGCAAGCCTGTCGTGACACCATTCTTGAGTTGGAACTTTGGAGCTGTGAGGAGGCCCTGACGAGCGCCTGCATGACACTCGAGCCCAGGCTTTCAGCTTTGGAACGCGGTCTAATCATTGTCGGCGCGACCTTGCTTGGATCTCTCGTTGTCAATTGGATCATCACCCATCGGCGCATGAAAAAGGCCCCGCGCATCACCTTGGACGAGGTTCAGGCCGTAAAAGCCGCGCGTGAAGCGAGCAAACTCCCGCGTGTGCGCATCGAAAACACCGGACAGGCGCCAACACTTGATGTGCAAAGCAAACTGGGTGGATTGCCAAGTTCAGATGCCAATCACAGCGATTGGCCAAGGACGGGCGAAACCGGAATGCCCATGCTGTTTTTGGCGCAAATCAATCTGGACGACATGCCTAAGCTAACGGATTTTCCGTCTCACGGCCTGTTGCAAGTCTTTGCCGGGATCGAAGAGGACGGTCATCTTATCAACACAGAAGATGCAGGTGCGTTCGAGTTGCGATACCTACCAAAACCCCAAAACGGTCAAACGCTGGCCTTGCCCAATCGTCTGCGCAATCTGGGCAAAGGCGCAGCTTTGTCACCGGATGTCATTCAAAACGGCCAACGGATCACGTTTGAAGAAGACACCGACCATAGTTGTCTGTATCACCGGCATCTGGACCACCTGTGGCGTGATTGGTCGGAACGACAATTCGCGGATAAAGACGCCCGTCAAGCCGCCGATGCGCTCTTGTCGCCCGATGAACTGGAAAGCGATGCGGCACCGGCCCATTGGATCGGCGGTCATCCGGATTTCATTCAAGATGACGTGCGCGCCGATCCTGCTTGGCGCGACATGGACCGGGTGATTTTGCACTTGGGCTTTGACGATGACGTCTGCATCGGCGACGCCGGGATGCTTAACGTGATGATGACGCAAAGCGATTTACGACAAGGTGCTTTTGACAAGGCCATTTGCACATGGGATTGCGGGTAAACGCAAAGAGGCGGACACTTTGCCCGCCCCGATATAGTTTTGGACGTTAGACGATGCCGCCTTGGATCAAACGATCGGCAAGTTGCGCATAGGACTTGGCCATTGCGCTATCAGTTGTGGCGATTGGGGTGCCGCCATCGCCCCCCAACCGCGTATCCAAGTCGATGGGCAGTTGCGCCATCAGTGGGACACCAATCTTGTCGGCTTCCGCCGCAACACCGCCTTGACCAAAGATATGACTATCTTTGCCACAATGTGGGCAGGTGAACACCGCCATGTTCTCGATCAGGCCCAACACAGGTGTCTTGAGGGTCGCAAAGGCATCAAGCGCCTTGCGCGCATCCAAAAGTGCCACGTCTTGCGGTGTGCTCACCACAATCGCCCCGGCGACTTCGGATTTTTGACACAGAGACAGTTGCACGTCGCCGGTGCCGGGCGGCAGGTCGACAATCAAAACGTCCAAATCGCCCCAGTCGACCTGCATCAACATCTGTTGCAACGCCCCCATCAACATTGGCCCGCGCCAAACCACGGCCTTATCCTCGGCCAGCATTGAGCCGATCGACATCACCGTCACCCCATGCGCCTTGAGTGGGAGAATGGTTTTGCCATCCGGGCTTGCAGGTTTGTCCGTGAGGCCAAACATTCGCGGCTGAGATGGGCCATGGATATCGGCATCAAGCAAACCGACCTTTTTTCCCGCACGCGTCAGAGCAACGGCAAGGTTTGAAGACACGGTTGACTTGCCGACGCCGCCCTTGCCCGACCCAATCGCCAGAATGGTTTTCACCCCGGCGGGTTTCATCACCCCTTCCTGAGGCTTGGGGTGCCCGCCCATTTTCAATTGCGGGGGAGGAGATTTTGCTTCGGCGGTTAAAACAGCACTGACCGCACCTACCCCATCTACTTGACCTGCGGCCGCTTCGGCCGCTTGGCGCAGCGGTTCCATATGTTTGGCGATTTCCGCGCTTGGCGCTTCGATCACAAACCGAACCGACCCACCCTCAACCGTCAATGCTCGAATCATATCTCTGGAAATCAGGTTGCCGCCGTCCGGCAATTCAAGCCGGGCCAAAGCGTCTCGAATCGCGGCCTTTGTGTCAGTCATGTAAAAACTCCATCTCAGTTACACCAATAACTGGCTGTGACCGCCCGTCACTGCAACCCAGATTAGCTTAAAGAGTAAAAAACCAGCAGCTCGTTAACTTTACCTAAGGTCTTTCATGCATTTTCTGCATAGCAGCATTGCCGAAACCGACCGTTGTGCAGGTGCAGCATTTCCCCCATGTTTAGCGCAACCAAACAACACAGCCGACGAGGCAACGACGAACATGGCATACGCAACTGAGATCACCACCGGAACCCAAAGCGGTTTGAGCGCACGTTTCACCGGGCTTTTGATTGACCTACGTGCCCGTCTGGCCCGCCGCAAAGTGTACACCCAAACGATTAGCGAATTGCAGAACCTTTCGGACCGCGAACTGGCTGATCTGGGTTTGAACCGCTCAATCATCCGTCGCGTCGCCTTTCAGGCCGCTTACGAAGTATAACATAGAACACCGCAAGGGACGCTCCTCCTCCCTGTTTCTTGCGGCTTCGGCGACGGTATCGCTCCTCCTCCCTGATACCGCCGCCGCCTAATTCGGGCCAAACGGCCCAACAGAATGACGGATCCTCTCCTCCTCCCTGGATCCCTCATGACAAGCGGTGGCCCCTCTCCTCCTCCCTGGGGTCACCGCCGCAAAATTCGGGTCAACGACCCAACAGAATGACAGACCCTCTCCTCCTCCCTGGGTCTCTCATCACAAGCGGTGCCTCCTCTCCTCCTCCCTGGAGGTACCGCTGCGAGTTTCGGACCAACCAGTCCACATGACATGTCTGGCCCACTCCTCCTCCCGGGCCTTTCATAGACGCGGCGGCTCCTCTCCTCCTCCCTGGAGCCGTCGCAACCAAATTCGGACCTCAACGGTCCAACGCCTTGCTGGGTCCTCTCCTCCTCCCTGGACCCTTCAAAGCTCGCGGTGATGCCACTCCTCCTCCCGGCATCACCGCAACGCAAATTCGGGCCAAACGGCCCAACGGAATGATGGGCCCTCTCCTCCTCCCTGGGCCTCTCATGATCGCGGTGGCTCCTCTCCTCCTCCCTGGAGCCACCGCACCAAAACCAAGGGTCGCATGACCCATCTGATTTGAGCCCTTCTCTTCCTCCTCCCAGAGAATTGTTATGGGTTTCAAAAACTGGAAACGGCGCTGCTCACCTCCCTGAGCAGCGCCGTTTT
>NZ_JBZXVN010000054.1:1252-22339 GCF_058892305.1 Pelagimonas sp. | reverse complement strand
TGCCGCGTTCAAACTTTTCCTTGCCCATCTTTAGACGCCTCAAGTTAGGGGGCCGCACCGGCCCAAGTTACATCGCGCGCCGTTTATTTGGTTGAGCACAGAAAATCAAGAGCCCGATGCAACGCTGCATGACCAGACCTATCAGGCGCGTCATTTGAGACGGCATTTTCAACCGGTCAAAGGGCCAAGTCCGCGCGGGTTTCAGGCCCAGCGCCCAAGCAAATCACCGGGAATCAACCTTATTCTGTTGGGGAGACGTCTGATCGTGCCGCAAACCAGCCATTGGCGTCATGTTCTTTGCGCATCCATTTTTCGATCAACAAAGCCCCCTCTTCCGCCAAAAGTTTTATTTGATCTTCGCGCGACAGGTTAAGACGCGATTCGAAGACCCGAATGACGTGAAACAGCTCGGTCTCTTCGTTCAGCTTTTTGGCCAGAGCGTCATCCCACACGGTTGCGCGCAAGGCGATGGCCGACTTTCCTGGCGCAAACGACGGCGGGATGGAATACGCCTCAATGCTAACACCGATATGGTAGTATTGGGTGCCCTCATAGCGCCGGAACCGCTCTTCCAACGCGCCATCAACAGCGGCAATCAGCTCTTCTTTGCTCGCCTCTTGGCTAATTAAAAGCTTTTGGAGATTGGGGGCCACAACTTCGGCGTGGCCCAGTTTGAAGGCACCGATGGGAACCGCAGGCTTGTCCAAATCAGCTGGTGATGCGTTGCAACCTGCAAGAAACAGCCCGACGCAAAGCGCTGCGATCATTCGAAACATCCGGATCTCCCAAAGGTTTGTGGTTCGAAACCCGATACCCGAGCCGGCCCGCCATAGCAATACATACACGGCTTTGTCATTTCCCCGCCACGCGCTATCATCAAGCGGATCAAGGGTGGAGTGTCAGATGTTCGCAAGCCAAACAATGTCCAAGCCTGTGCCGCCTCGGGTGCCTCTCGTTACCAAACCGATGGGGATTTGGAAAAGCTTGCAAACCTCGCGGCGCAACGTTCTGGCAATCATTCCTGACATCGCAACGCGTCAACCCATGGTCTCGGGCAAGACCGGAAAACGCTGGCACATGGTAACGGACCCGACCGCCAACCGGCGGATATTGCTAGAGAACCTCGACAACTACCCCAAATCCATGGTGACAAAGAACCTGTTGCGCCCTGCCATCGGTGAATCGCTATTTATCGCCGAAGGGGCGCATTGGCGCTGGCAACGTCGCGCCGCCGCCCCCGCCTTTTCGCATCGCAATGTCATGAACCTTGCGCCAATCATGAGCGCCGCCGCGCAGCGTTCGGCCGAGCGCATCCGCGACGCGGGGCCAAGGGCGATCAACTTTCTCGACGAAATGGTGTCCCTTACTTTTGATGTGATTTCAGATGTGACATTTTCCGGTGACGAAGGGTTTGATCGCAACTCCGTCCATACCGCCATCGACGCCTATATTTCCGAGGCGGGGAAACTATCGCTCTTTGACATTCTCGGCTTTCCCGATTGGGTGCCACGCCCGGGCCGAATGTTTTCAGCGGGCGGTGTCTTGCAGATGAAAAAGGTCGCCGATCACGCCATCGAGGCTCGCTCCAAACGCGATGTGTCTGGTGTGCCCGACCTGCTTGACCTGCTTTTGGCAGGCGAAGACCCTGAAACCCTGCGAAAGATGAACACAGCCGAGCTTCGGGATAATCTTCTGACCTTTATTGTTGCCGGGCACGAGACCACCGCACTGACGCTGGCATGGTCGCTTTATCTCTTGGCCTTTGACCCGGAGGTGCAAGAGCGCGCGCGCGCCGAAGTGTTGGCCGTTCTGGATGGCGACACGGCAACCGGCGAGGACGTCGCCAAGCTCCCCTTCATTCGTCAAATCGTTGACGAGGCGCTGCGCCTTTACCCTCCGGCGGGAATGGTGTCGCGCACGGCTTTGGCTAAGGATGAACTCTGTGGGCGGCAAATCTTGCCAGGCGATACGGTGATTTTGCCGATCTACGCCCTTCACCGGCATCACATGCTCTGGGACGACCCGGATCAGTTCAATCCTGATCGCTGGGCGGCGGGGAAACCAGATCGCTATAGCTATCTGCCCTTTGGGGATGGGCCACGCATTTGCATCGGGTCGTCTTTTGCGATCCAAGAGGCAGTGATTGTCCTCGCCACCTTGCTGGCGCAGTTCCGGTTTAGAACGGTCCCTGGCAAAGTCCCCGATCCTGTCATGATCATCACATTGCGTCCGCAAGGCGGTGTCTGGCTCGAGGCTGAACCGATTGCTTGACGGGACCACAGGGTTCGCGGCGAGGTGCACCAAATTCCTTGCAAGGAATTTGGAAATCCCGTGCACGGGATTTATCACCGCTTGCCGCTCACGAATACATCGCCAAAGGCCGACACGCAATTTTCCCCGGACATCCCGCCGCTAGTCGCGGTTCGCTCCTGGAACCCACAAGACATCTTTTCGACCGTTGTCATTGGCGATTCGCGCTGCTGCAAAGAACCAATCCGACAGGCGGTTCAGATACTTAACCGCCGCCGGATTCACCGTTTCAACAGAAGCCAAAGCCACAGCCAAACGCTCAGCCCGGCGGGCAACCGTTCGACATTGATGCAGATAGGCCGAAAGCGCACTTCCACCAGGCAGGATAAAACTGCGCAGTGGCTCCAACACAGCCGTCATCGCATCAATCTCGCTTTCCAGCCGATCGACCTGGGCCTCGACCATGCGCAACGGCGGATATTCTGCCTCGTCGTCCTTATCCATATCCGGCTGGCACATGTCTGCGCCAAGATCGAAGAGATCGTTCTGAATACGGCTCAGCTGCGCATCCATCTCGCGACCTGCATGTAACCGCGCAAGTCCGACAATCGCGTTTAGCTCATCTGACGTGCCATAGGCCTCAACTCGCGCATCATATTTCGCCACGCGCGCGCCATTGCCCAGAGCCGTATCGCCCTTATCACCCGTGCGGGTGTACAGTTTGTTCAATACAACCATCTCAGCTGCTCCGCATCCAAGCAAAACCAACAACCAACACAACCGCAATAAACTGGGCAATGATACGCCAGCGCATCGCCTTGTTGGCGTGTTTGCGATTGAACTCTCCGCCTTTGGCAAAGCTTCCTATGCCAAAGAACAAGATCCCGACCACCGCCGCCAAAGCGATGAGGATCACAAAAAATAACGGGTCCTGGGCCATGTAATCTCCGATCAGTTGCGTCAGACTTAGCGGCTCTCTCAGCCCTTGGAAACCAGCCAATCCATCGCAGGTGTCGACAACAATCGTCGCGCCGCCCCCATCAGATAGGTCGCCGTGGTGATATAGTATCTAGGCTTGGGGCGCTTGGCCTCAAGCGCATGGATCAATTTTGCGGTCACGGCCGAAGGCGGAAGCTCAAACACATCCGGCCCTCGCTCTTCGTACAACCGCGTGAGCAAGTGCGCCTGATATTGATCCGCGCGCGCCGAGGCTTTCCAATCAATCCAGCGTTCAAACTGTTTGATCGCGTTTTTGCGAAACTGCGAGGTCACGGGCCCGGTATTTAGCGACGCTACATGGATCGGTGTGTCGCGCATTTCGATCCGAAGCGTATCGGTCAACCCTTCCAGCGCAAATTTGGTAGCATTATAAGCCCCCCGCCAAGGCCCCACGATCAGCCCGAGAACCGAAGAATGATTGACGATCCGCCCATGCCCCTGCGCCCGCATCACCGGAATCACCTGTCGGGTGAGCTCATGCCAGCCAAAGACATTGGCCTCAAAAATCGCGCGCAAGGCATCGGTCGGAAGGTCCTCAACCGCGCCGGGCGTGGCAAAAGCCCCGTTGTTGAAAAGCGCTTCCAACTGCCCGTCGGTTGCGGCCAACACCTCGGCTAACCCATCTGAAATTGTGTCCGGGTCTGAGTAATCAATGCGCGGTGCATCAAATCCCATCTCGCGTAGCCGCTGGCAATCGGCCTCTTGGCGACAGGACGCAAACACGCGCCAACCACGATCGCGCAACCCAAGAGCCGCATCATAGCCAATGCCGGAGGAACAACCGGTGATAAGAATGCTTTTGCCTGTCATGATGCCTCATTTGATTTTGGTCTCTTTACAGCGGTTCATGCAACATTTGAAACACCAAGCGCATCGCGTCGGTCCCGAGACTCAAATCGGCACGTCAAGAAACAGCCAACAGGCGAGATTTGCCCTGCCATACGCAAAAAACGCGCGGTCTCCCGCGCGTTTTCTCCTCGTGCCTGAGGAAAGCGGTCAGTTGACCGCTTTGAGGAAACTCTCTGACATCCAGCCGATATCGCCGCCGTCCAAGGCGCGCAGCTTAACCCAACCGTCGGCTTGACTTTCGGTCACCTCGACCTCTTCGCCACGCAAAAGCTGGGTCACAACGTCAAAATTCGTGCCAGGTCCACCGCGCAGGTTCACACGCGATCCGCTTACCTGACGGTAATCCACCTGAAGAGCCGCGACTTCGATCACTGCGTCGCTGATCACAGCCGGGTCTTCCAAAGCCGCCATTTTCGCTTGGCTCGGGGCAAAGGCAGGCGTTGGGTTGAACACGGCATTGGGGACAACAACGGATGATGCCGCGATCACGTTTTCCAATTTCGGAGCGGCAAACACGGTCAGAGGCGCAGCCGTCGTATCGGCGCGCGCGACCTGAGGTTCAATCTCATCTACAATTTTGACTTTGGGAACCGAGGCAAGCAACGTCACCCCATTTTGACCCGGCTGAAAATCAGCCCCGCCAGATAGCTCAAACCAAGCCCAACCAAGTACACCAAACGTCAAAAGAATGACTTTCGTCATGCCTTTACCCCCCGAAAAAAGTAACCCCACCTGTACGTTGCAAGCAGCAATTGCAACGATACATCCACCTTACATGATTCCCGTTACAAAGCGTAAGGGAAAATCCGAGAAAATTTCCCAGCCACGCGCTTTACGGTGGGCGAGTGCGGCTGTATCACAACATCTATGAATGATGACACCTCGGACGACGACATCGCCGCACGCCAACTCTCAGAACCGCTTCGCCGCGCCATTGGCGAACGCTATCTGACCTATGCGCTATCTACGATTATGCACCGCGCTTTGCCCGATGCGCGCGACGGGCTTAAACCGGTTCACCGGCGCATTCTTTATGCGATGCGACGGCTGCGCTTGTCTCCGTCGGGCGGGTTCTTGAAATCGGCAAAAATCAGCGGCGACACGATGGGGGATTTCCACCCGCACGGCGACGCGGCAATTTACGATGCCATGGCGCGTCTGGCCCAAGATTTCACCATCCGCTATCCGCTGGTTGATGGTCAGGGTAACTTTGGCAATATCGACGGCGATAACCCGGCGGCCTCGCGCTATACCGAAGCGCGCATGACCATCATGGCCGAGGCCTTGCTCGAAGGACTTGACGAGAACTCGGTCGATTTCCGCCCCAACTATGATGGCCGGCTAGAGGAACCCTCGGTTCTTCCGGCCTCATATCCGAACCTTCTAGCCAATGGCTCTAGCGGGATCGCGGTGGGCATGGCGACCAACATTCCACCCCACAACATTGGTGAGTTGATCAATGCCTGTCTGCACCTGATCAAATCTCCTAACGCCGTTGACGACACGCTTTTGCAGTATGTGCCCGGCCCCGATTTCCCCACCGGCGGGGTCATTGTCGAGCCACCGGAAAACATCGCCAATGCCTATCGCACCGGACGCGGCTCTATTCGCCTGCGCGCCCGATGGTCGGTCGAGGATCTTGGCCGTGGTCAATGGCAGGCCATCGTCACCGAAATTCCCTATCAGGTGCAGAAATCGAAACTGGTCGAACGGATTGCCGAGCTGATCCAATCCAAGAAAATCCCGATTCTTGCTGATGTGCGCGATGAATCCGCCGAAGATATTCGGCTGATTCTTGAACCCAAATCCAAGAATGTTGATCCGGATGTTCTGATGAACATGCTGTTCAAGAACTCCGATCTGGAAACCCGGTTCTCGCTCAACATGAACGTGCTGATCGACGGGGTCACCCCCAAGGTCTGTTCGCTCAAAGAAGTGCTGCGCGCCTTTGTCGATTTCCGCCGCGAGGTGTTGATCCGTCGGTCGCGTCACCGCATGGCCAAGATCGACAACCGGCTCGAAGTGCTCGAAGGGTTGATCATTGCCTTCCTCAATCTCGACCGGGTGATCGACATCATTCGGTACGATGACGATCCCAAAGCCGCCTTGATGTACGAGGATTGGTCGCGAGAACATCAGGCCGGTATTCCACGCGCCATGGATGAGGCGGATTATGTGTCTCCGCTGGCGGGGGTCGATGTTAAGTCCCTGATATTGAAAGAAGACCCCGAGGCAATCGCCCGTGGGGTTCTGGCCGATGATGGCACCGACGGCAAAATCCCATCGCGGTTTGTTGGCCGTTCCGAAGGGTTGTCGGATGCCCAAGCCGAAGCCATCCTCAACATGCGCCTGCGCAGCTTGCGCCGCCTTGAAGAGCTTGAGCTTGTCAACGAACGTGACAAACTGATGGAAGAACGCGCCGGTCTCGAAGACCTGCTCGACAGCGAAGACTTACAGTGGGCATCCATCACCGAAGAACTGCGCGACGTGCGCAAAAAGTTCGCCAAAGATCATCCGCGCGGCCATCGTCTCACCACCTTTGCCGAAGCGGGCGAGGCCGAAGACGTGCCGATCGAGGCGATGATTGAACGTGAACCTATCACTGTCGTCTGTTCGCAAATGGGCTGGATTCGGGCCATGACCGGTCATATCGACCTCAACCGCGATCTCAAGTTCAAGGATGGCGACGGTCCGCGCTTTATCTTCCACGCCGAAACCACCGATCGCCTTTTGGTCTTCGGAAGCAATGGCCGGTTCTACACCCTGTCCGCCGCCAATCTACCCGGTGGTCGGGGCATGGGCGAACCGCTGCGCCTGATGGTTGATCTTCCGAACGAGGCCGAGATCATTGATCTCTTCGTCCACAAACCCGACCGAAAATTGCTTGTCGCGTCTTCTGCGGGAGATGGGTTTGTTGTGCCCGAAAACGACGTGATCGCCCAAACCAAAAACGGCAAACAGGTACTGAACGTCAAGGAACCGGTTCGCGCCAAGCTGTGCAAACCCATCGACGGGGACGCGGTTGCCGTCGTCGGCGAAAACCGCAAAGTTCTGGTGTTTGGTCTGGATGAGCTGCCTGAAATGGGCCGTGGCAAAGGGGTTCGCCTGCAAAAGTACAAAGATGGCGGCCTGTCTGATGCCCGCACCTTTACTTTGGCCGACGGGCTAAGCTGGCTAGATCCAGCGGGCCGCACCCGGACGGAAACCGAGTTAGACGAATGGCGCGGCAAACGGGCCGGAACCGGTCGCATGGCCCCACGCGGGTTCCCACGCGACAATCGTTTCACCTAAAACTTACTGGGCCTCGGACATTGTCCGGGGCCTGTTAATTTAGCTCGCCCCCTTGTTCCCCTCACAACTCTGACGCAAGCTGTATCAAGTTTCATTATGTAAGAGTTTCCTTTGCCAATAGACGATAATCGCCGCTCCCCTTGGGGGAAATCTTCTTCGCCTTGGGGGAATACCCGCGCTGTGCCCCAGCACGGCCCAACGGCCCCGGCCCCATCGCCTCCGCCAAGTACCGATGTGTTGAACGGAGAGTTTGTGGGCTTGCGCGGCAACTTGTTTTCGCTGGCTTTGGTCACGGGGTTGTTCACCGTTCTGACCCTTGGAATCTATCGTTTTTGGATGAAAACCCGGCTGCGGCGCTGGTATTGGTCAGCGATCCGCATCGGTGGCGTGCCGTTGGAGTATGTTGGCGATCCCATTGAAAAGCTTTTGGGTTTCCTGATCGCCGTGGTGTTTTTGGCCTTTTACATTGGCGTCGTGAATCTCTTGCTGATGTTTGTCAGCTTTTCCTTCTTTCAGGACAATTTCGCCGCCTATCTGCTTAGTTTTATCGGCGTCATTCCCATCTGGTTTTACGCGCAATACCGCGCGCGGCGCTATGTTTTGGCCCGAACCCGTTGGCGTGGTTTGCGATTTGGTCTGGACTCCGGTGCATGGGGCTATGCCCTGCGCGCCTTGATATATTGGGTTTTGACGATTGTCTCTGCAGGGCTGCTTTGGCCGCTGATGACTTACCGGCTCGAGGAATACAAAACCACCCGGACATCTTGGGGCACGGCGACCTTAGAGCAAGGTGGCCGGTGGACGATGCTTTATGGATCGGCCAAATGGCTGTTTGTCGGGTTGATTATTGCCGGAACTGCCGCCGTCCTGATCTATCTGGGGTTTGAAGGCAAAGACCTTGGTAATTTGTTTTCCACGGACGCATCCGACAATGTCTTGATAACCCTACTGGCAACTCTTCTTGCCTTTCTGGTCCTGCCCTTCGGTCTCGTCCACTACCGCGTCGACAGCCTGCGCCGTCTGACCGAAACCAAACGCATGAACGATGTCACCCTAACTCTTGCGCCATCCTCCGGCCGCGTGTTCTGGATTTATGTTGGCGGTTACCTCATGGCGACCTTGGCGCTTTCTCTGTTCCTTGTTGCCGCCGGTATTGCCATTGCGTTGGGTGTTTTCGGCTCACTCAACATATCCGGGATAGAGACCGACTTGATCAAAAACACCCCGCAGTGGGTGATGATTATGCTGAGCACGATGATTTATTTTGGCACGTTTCTGCTTTGGTCCGCCTTTATGCAAGCCTTTATCACCATGCCAATCATGCGCCATTACAGCACGGTTCTTTCCTTGCACGGTGGCGATGGTCTGGCCGCGATACGCCAGCGCCCACGCGACGAACATATTGAGGCCGAAGGCTTTGCCGAGGCACTAGATGTAGGGGCGTCGATATGAGTGATTCCGAATTCCGAAGACGCGCGCCTTCCGGCCAGACTTATATCGCGCGGTTTTTCGACGGCGTTATTCCGGTGCCGGTGCGCGCTGAGGTCTGGGTTGACAACCAACAAAGCGCTTTGATCATCCGCACCGAGGAAACTGATACAAGCTGGCCCTTGCGTGACATTCGCAAGCTTCAGGATCAGGCCGACAAGGTGCGTCTGGTCTTGCGGCTGCGGGATGATCCGCTGCGGCGCCTGATCCTGCCGGATCATCAGCTTTCTCCCAACCTGCCCCACCCCAACCGCCGCGCACCGGTGACCCAACGGGGCAAATTGCTCACTTGGGCGGCGGCGGCAGTGGCCTCGGTGGCGCTAATCGTTTTTATTTTGGTGCCGGTGATGGCCAACCAGCTTGCCGAATTCATTCCGCCCGAAGGTGAACACGCGTTAGGCGAAGTGACGCTCGAACAAATCCGCGATGTCCTTGGCAACAATTCGGCCACCGGCGTCCGGTTTTGCGAGGGCGCAGGGGGCCGCGCCGCTCTGACCACGATGCAAAATCGTCTGGTCGACACGCTCGAAACGCCACCGGACCTAACCGTCTATGTCCTTGACCATTCGATGGTAAACGCCTTTGCCCTGCCCGGCGGCCATATCGTGTTATTCCGCGGATTGATCGACAAGGCAGAAAGCCCGGAAGAAGTAGCGGCGGTGTTTGCCCATGAAATCGGCCATGTGGTCAGTCGCGACCCGACCCGCCATGCGCTGCGCTCGGCCGGGTCGATCGGGGTGCTTGGCCTGCTGTTTGGTGATTTTGCAGGCGGCGCGGTGATGCTTTTGCTGGCGGAACAGTTGATCGAAGCCCAATACGCCCAAGGCGCAGAAGCGCAGGCCGATATCTTTGCCCATGACATGTTGCAAAAAGCCGGCATTTCGCCGGACGCATTGGCGGTGATGTTCGAACGATTCCGAAGTTTAGGCGGCGACGTCAGCGGGATCGAGGAACATTTCATGTCACACCCCGCCCTTGGCGACCGCATCGACCAGGCGCGTGAGGCCGTGCCCGATGGATTTGTCCCACGGCCCGTCCTATCGACGTCCCAATGGAGCGCCTTGCAGTCCATCTGTAGCGTCCGCCTCAACAAGCCGCTTAATCCATTAAATAAAAAATAGCCTATGACGGTGATGGCCCTGCTTCGGCCCCTATCGGTTGACAGCTGTCAACTTTGGCATCCGGGCATGGAAAGCTTGCGAAATCTTTTCCAAATCATGCTTTGGCCTTACGAAACCTTACCATAGGTAAAGTAAACGGGAGATTTCTTTTAGGACGCGACGTCTGTTGGCGATAACATGACGATTTTTCTCTGTTTCAAATGCAATCCCCACGTTATCACCCTTGCGAGAATGACTGACTGCGGGGAATCCCCCGCCATTCGCCTAAAGGAGAGGAACGCGATGAAGGTTTTGGTGCCTGTCAAGCGCGTGATTGACTACAACGTGAAAGTGCGCGTCAAAGCGGACGGATCGGGTGTTGATCTCGCCAACGTAAAAATGTCGATGAACCCATTCGACGAGATTGCCGTCGAAGAGGCCATCCGCCTGAAAGAAGCCGGCAAAGCGACCGAAGTTGTTGCCGTTTCCATCGGTGTAAAGCAGAGCCAGGAAACCCTGCGCACCGCTTTGGCAATGGGCGCCGACCGCGCCATTCTGGTTAACGCAGCCGAGGATGTTCACACAGACATCGAGCCGCTCGCCGTTGCCAAAATTTTGGCCGCGATTGTCAAAGAAGAAGAGCCTGGTCTGGTTCTCGCCGGGAAACAGGCGATCGACAACGACATGAACGCCACTGGTCAGATGCTATCCGCCCTTTTGGGTTGGTCGCAGGGGACCTTTGCCTCCGAAGTCGACATCGACGGCGATAGCGCAAAAATCACCCGTGAAGTTGACGGCGGCCTTCAGACCATCAGCGTCAAGATGCCTGCCATCGTGACCGTTGATTTGCGTTTGAACGAACCACGTTACGCGTCGCTGCCAAACATCATGAAGGCCAAGAAAAAGCCTTTGGATGAAAAGACACCTGCCGATTACGGCGTTGATGTCACGCCCCGACTGACCGTTGTCAAAACCGAAGAGCCCGCCGCCCGTGCCGCTGGTATCGTGGTTGGCTCGGTTGACGAACTTGTTGCAAAACTTAAAGAAGCGGGGGCTGTGTAATGGCTGTACTTCTTCTTGCCGAAGTCACAAATGGCGAACTGGCGATGGACGCCACGGCCAAGGCTGTCACCGCTGCGAAAGCATTGGGTGATGTAACCGTTCTGGCCGCTGGTGCCTCTGCAACGGCTGCAGGCGATGCCGCTGCGAAAATCGACGGTGTTGCCAAGGTGCTTGTTGCCGAGGATGCGTCGCTTGGTCACCGCCTAGCGGAACCAACAGCTGCGCTTATCGCGTCGCTGGCAGGTGACTATTCCCACATCGTTGCCCCGGCCACGACCGACGCCAAAAACGTCATGCCGCGCGTTGCGGCCTTGCTTGACGTGATGGTGATCTCGGACGCCACAGCCGTTGTCGACGCCGACACGTTTGAGCGCCCGATCTATGCCGGGAACGCCATGCAAACCGTGAAATCGTCGGATGCGACCAAGGTTATCACCTTCCGCACCTCGACCTTTGACGCGGCTGGTGAAGGCGGTTCCGCAGCCGTCGAAACCATCGGCGCAGCCGAAAACCCCGGCCTGTCCGAATGGGTTGAAGACAAGGTTGCCGAATCTGATCGCCCAGAGCTGACCTCGGCTGGCGTTGTTGTGTCCGGTGGCCGCGGTGTTGGCTCCGAAGACGACTTTGCGCTGATTGAAAAGCTTGCTGACAAGCTTGGTGCCGCCGTTGGCGCATCGCGTGCTGCGGTTGATTCGGGTTACGCCCCGAACGATTGGCAGGTTGGCCAGACAGGTAAAGTTGTGGCTCCGGATCTCTACATCGCTGTGGGTATCTCGGGCGCGATTCAGCACCTTGCCGGGATGAAAGATTCGAAAGTCATCGTAGCGATCAACAAAGACGAAGAAGCACCTATTTTCCAGGTTGCTGATTTTGGTCTGGTTGCCGACCTGTTCGACGCGGTTCCTGAGCTAACCGAAAAGCTCGGCTAAACCGAACTAAGGATTAGCAAACGCACAAGGAAAGGCCCGCATTTACGCGGGCCTTTTTATTTGGCCAATTCATATAAAGTTGAATGCAAAAGCTGGGGCCTGTCGCCAAAACGGACAACAACCATGTCCACCTCGGGCAGAAAATACACCATCTGCCCGCCATGTCCCATCATATAGGCAAATGGCCCCTCAAGAGTTTCCCCTTGCCGATCAAGGACATCATGGCGAATGTGCCATCCATACACGCCTTTGGCGCGGTCTTTTTCGGACACCGCAGGCAAAACCCAGCGACGCCAGAGATCGTCCGGAAGAAATACCCCGTCCTCGTCACCATTGTTCAAGAGGTATCGACCGACCAAAAGCCAATCGTATGGACGCGCATAAAGGCAACAATAGGCCGAGACACGCCCTGTTGTCGGGTTTTGCCGCCAATAGGCCTCTTGCGCCCCGGCCGGTGACCAAATCAAACGCGACAGGACGTCTTGAAGAGGTGCGTCATACGCCCTTTCGACAACCAACCCCAAAAGGGCCGTATTGACGCTTTGATAGTGAAACTGGCCATGCAAATCGGGATGGACCTCTATCCGATCAAAAAGGTTTTCAACCCCGTAGGCATGCAATCGCGCCACCGGCGAAAACGGCGAAAATTGTCTGTCATCAAGAGGTTTTGCGACATCTTCCTTGGGTGGTTCACCATAGAGCGCCAGCCCGCTTGTCATCGTCAAAGCCCCCACCAGGGTGACATTTGGCGCATCTTTTCCCAGGAGCTCTTGCAAATTTACATCAAGGCCGGAGATGTGACCATCAGCGATGGCACGCAAGACCAACACCCCAACCAGCGATTTGACCAAAGAATAGGAATTGAACCGTGTTTCGGGGTCAATGCCCGGCGCAAACCCCGCCTTGATCGGCTGGTCAGCCCTATCCATCAAAAGCGCCTTTCCCTCGGCCTCGACAAGTCGAATTTGAGAGGCTTGGGGAACAGGGGCCAGGTTGCTTGGAACGGGTGCTTGATCTTGGCCCGCAACCGCGTGGAACGCCCCCGGGGCCGGCCATGTCGCGGATGGAAAACCCTCGCCCGACAGAACAATGATTTGCGGCGCAAATGCAACCACCCCCGCCCAGACCAGACCAACGGCACCAAGCGCCGCCAACATCCAACGGCCAAATCGCGACCTTGCAAAACCCCAAATAGACATCCGCCCATATGGTGCCGCGTCTCTTGCAAGGTCAAGATCGCATTATTCCTCGTCGCGATCCGTCAACCGTCGCAAGACACGTTCCAAGACATCCGCGGCATCTTCGTGGGCATAGGGGCCCATAAGCTCCGCCGCCGCACAGGCGTCAAAATCGCTGAAAACCATGCCCTTGGTACCCTCCATCAGCGCGCTTTCGGAGGCGACAACCTCGGCCACCGCCGAGACACGCGGACGCAAGGTTTCGACCATTTGACGGTTCACAAACAAAGGATCACCGTCAAGAGGAGCATCCAGCCCAGCCGGAATCGGATGGTCCGCAAACCAGAGCAGCACCACCTGGCCACGCAACAGAGTCAGGATGTGTTTCATCCGCGCAACCCAGGCCGAGCGCAGTTCTTCGATCACAATCTCATAGCGATCTTCGGAAATCTCCGACAAACGCCCCAACATGTGCCGCACAAAATGAAATTCGGTAAAATCGACCTCAGGATAGAGAGATTCCAGCCGCTCAGACGCGCGCAAAAACCGGTCATTCCGGCGCGGATGCACCGAATAGTATCGATTCGACATGTTTTGTGCGCCCATGATCTGAATGACCTTGACCGTACTGCCAATCGCCAGATCCATAGAGGCCGGATCGTTCAAGTATAGATCAACCCCTGAATTCACCACACCGAAATTTGCGCAAGCAACTGACATGCGCCGCTCAATCAAGGTTGGAAACGGGTTTTCAATAAACCTGCCATAGGTTTCCGTTCCACCGAGAAAGGCAAAGTATTCTCCGTCCAATTGCCGACGAGGCCCGCGAAACAACACACGAGAGCCGCCGTATCGGCAAGGATAGTATTCAAGGGCACCATGGCCCCCGCCATGTACAGACATAAAACCCACCTTATTTTTCTCACCCAAGCCCAAGAATCCATCAAACCTCTTTCTAAATGGCTAAAGGGCAAATGCGTCTATAAGTTTAGCCACCTGCCCTTGCGGCCCGGTGCCACACGCGCCTATTGTTCGGCAAATTGACGAAGAGGAAGCTCCGATGGAAATCAAATCGGTTGGCGTCGTAGGCGCAGGGCAAATGGGCAATGGCATCGCCCATGTCATGGCGTTGGCGGGTTACAATGTCCGTTTGAACGATATCTCTCAGGAAGCATTGGAGAAAGCCGTCGCGCTGATCCAGAAAAATCTGGACCGCCAAGTCAGCCGCGAGAAGATATCCGAACAAGCCCGCGATGACGCACTGGCTCGGATCGTCACCACACAAGACATTGTTGAAGTCGCGAAAACCGATCTGGTGATCGAAGCGGCGACCGAACGTGAAGACGTCAAACACAAGATTTTCGCGGCAATTGTACCCAATCTCGATGATCACACGATCTTAACTTCCAACACCTCGTCTATTTCGATTACCCGACTCGCCTCTGGCACGGATCGCCCTGAAAAATTCATGGGCTTCCATTTCATGAACCCGGTTCCGCTGATGCAATTGGTCGAACTTATTCGCGGGATTGCCACCGATCAGGATACCTATAAATCCTGCCTCGCCGTGGTTGAGAGCCTGGACAAGACCGCCGCCAGCGCCGAAGATTTTCCCGCCTTTATCGTGAACCGCATCCTGATCCCGATGATCAACGAAGCATGCTATACGCTTTACGAAGGTGTGGGTAATGTAAAGTCCATTGATATGGCCATGAAACTTGGGGCCAATCATCCGATGGGACCGCTTGAACTGGCTGATTTCATCGGGCTCGACACCTGTTTGGCCATCATGAACGTTTTGCATGACGGTTTGGCCGATACCAAATACCGCCCCTGCCCGTTGTTGACCAAATATGTCGAAGCAGGCTGGCTTGGTCGCAAAAGCCAACGTGGGTTTTATGACTATCGTGGCGAAACACCGGTCCCGACACGCTAATGGCAAGCGTCTTGGTGACGGGGCGTGTCACGCCGAAACGTGCATAAAGAAATGACCGCGGAAGCGGACCTTTTGGACAGATTTGGTTACTGGGCTTGGTCTTTTAAGGCCAAGGTCCGTTCGCGCAGCCACGCCACAAACTCGCGCTGACCGCCATCAAAGGCTTTGATCTCATCCGGCAAAATCGGTGCCCCAACCACCGGTTTTTGTGGCCGGTTACACGCGTGAACAACCTCGTGGATCAGCAACCCCTGACGAATGGTGGGGGAGACTTTGTTAGCAATTTGATAAACACGGCTATTCTGGCCCGGGAAATAAATCGGCACCACCGTCGCACCAGACCGTTGGACCATCTTTGCCGTAAAGGGGTTCCACCCCGCCTCGATCGCTGGGCCAAATAGGGTTTCGCTCGACGCAACAACACCAGACGGGAACAAGACGATAACCCCATTGCCTTTGAGATGGTCCATCGCTTTGGCCCGCATTTCAAGGCTTTGCTGGCGGGCATTTTCCTCATGCGGAAAGGGAACCGGGATCATAAACGGGTCGATTTCCTCGACCCCGGTCAACAAACTCCGCGTCAGGATTTTGTAATCCGTCCGCACATGACCAATAAGATGCGCCAATATCATGCCATCGACCAACCCATGCGGATGGTTGGCAACAATCACAACCGGCCCCTCCTTGGGGATGTTTTTAATCTGCTCTAACGGTGTTTGAAGCTCGATCCCCATCACGCTCAAAGCACGCGGCCAAAACGCCTGTCCTTCGACCATGCCTTGTTTCTCAAAACGGCGCACTATGCGGATGAGAGGGATTTTGCCGGTTAACCATTCCATCACCCGGATGACATTGGCCTTCAACGGGTTGGTAAAGGTGTTCGCGTAGCTAATTTTGCGCTTGTCATAAGGGGCAGGCTGGGTATCCGGAGTCTCTTCACCCACAGCCGAGGATTGTGTCCTGTCCACCATCCGCTTGTTCAGTCCCGTCTCCAAGGCCCGGGACACATGCTCCCCCGGCTAGCAATCTTCTCCGAAGCGGTCGGCGACCAACGCCTCAACCGCATCTGCCAAGGCCAACGCATCGGGCCCTGAGGTCTGGACTTCAATAGTGGTTCCTTTGGCGGCTGCCAACATCAAAAGGCCCATTATGCTGTCTCCGCCCGCCGACATTCCGTCACGAGACACCTCTGCCGTCGCGTCAAAACCTTCCACCACCTCAACAAGCCGGGCTGAGGCGCGGGCATGCAAACCCTTTTCGTTGATGATTCTCAGCTCACGGCGCGTGTTTTCAGTCATATTGCAATCTCGGTTTGAAAATTTTGATAGGATCAGGCGTTGATGTTTTGGCTGTCGATATATTTACGACCCGCTTCCAAGGCGGCCCGAACGGCATCGGCAACTGGCTTTTGGCGGCTCTTAGCCAGCTTGATCAGCATCGGGAGGTTCGCACCGTAGACGATCCTGCGGTCATCTGGACGGCAAGCATTCAAAGATAGGTTTGACGGCGACCCGCCGAACATATCAGTGACGATCACGACACCTTCACCTTGATCAACGGAATCCGCAGCCTGACAAATCTCGGCCTGTTTCAGACTTCGGTCGCAATCTGCCTCAATTGGAATCGCCGCCATGCCGGGTTGCGCCCCGACAACATGTTCCACAGCGGCCAGATACTCTCCGGCCAATCCGCCATGTGCCACGATCACAATGCCGATCACTCAGACGCCTCTCTTTCACCTTCCAAGGCAACAGGTGCCGTCACACGCACCCCCTGTCGCTCCAATTCGCGATGTCTAATTGACACCCGCCAGCTCTGCTTCGCAAGGGCTGCCGCAACAACTTCCGTAAGGGTAACTGACCGGTGCTTGCCGCCGGTACAGCCAAAGCCAACTGAAAAATGGGCTTTGCCCTCATCCAAACAGCCGGGCAACACAACCCCCAACAATTCCATAATATGTTTAACAAACACATCATAGCGTTTATCTGCTGTGACATAATCGGATACACTACGGTCTAATCCGGTAAAGGGGCGCAGATCGGGTTCCCAATGGGGATTGCGCAAAAAGCGACAATCAAACGCCATGTCCAAACCTTGAGGCAGACCGCGCTTGTAGGAAAAGGAATGGATCGAAATCGCCATGCCTTGGCCCGTAGTATCGGAGAACCAATTCTCGATTTCCGCCCTAAGGTCGTGAATCGTTAACTCGCTCGTATCAATCAAGATATCCGCCCGCGTCCGCACGTCTTCCAACAACGCAAGCTCGCGCGCGATCCCGTCCGCCGGGCTTTCATCCGGAGCCAGTGGATGGCGACGACGGGTTTCAGAGTAGCGGCGCGACAGAATATCGGGCAGACAATCAAGATATAGCAACTCACAGGTCATATCGCCACGAGAGGTCAGAATGGCATGAAGCTCCATTAAGCCTTCGACTGAAAAATCCCGGTTGCGTGCGTCAATTCCAAGGGCGAGAGGCTGGGCCAAGGCGTTGACCCCATCAATCAACCGCGGAATCAAACTTAGCGGGATATTGTCGATCGCCTCAAATCCCAAATCCTCAAGTGTGTTGATTGCAGTCGAGCGCCCCGCCCCGGAAGGGCCGGTGACCAGAACCACACGCTGGCTGAGAGTGGGATTGGCTTTCATGGCTATGCTCTCCGACCGCCCTTAAGGAATTGTACTAGTCCTGCGGGGAAATAAGGAGACGAAACGTTAAAAAGCAAGGGGACACTATACCCGAGTATAGAAATCTCTCGCTGATGTGGCAGGCGATCACGTTCAATGTGATCAAGGTCCACCACAGCGGTTAAACGCGCATGATCTGCAAATTCAGCCTGTAACAGCCCAATGCCACGCGCTTCTATCAAACCCATGATGCGTTCGGGTGCCGACATCGTAACCCCGCCAGCATCGCCAATCAAAATCGTGCGATCATCAGATACCAGTCGAGCACCCAGCCCCATCATCGCCAGAGCCAGGCTTGATTTTCCAGCCCCCGAGGCCCCTTTGATTAACAGCCCCTGCCCTTGCACGACAACGGCGCTGGCGTGCAAGTTCAATGGGCGATCTGACATGGTTCAGAGCGGC
The DNA here is from genome assembly GCF_058892305.1 of Pelagimonas sp. Lineage (NCBI taxonomy): Bacteria > Pseudomonadati > Pseudomonadota > Alphaproteobacteria > Rhodobacterales > Roseobacteraceae > Pelagimonas > Pelagimonas sp. The sequence goes on along the minus strand of NZ_JBZXVN010000054.1, from coordinate 4,170 downwards.
AGGCCAACGACGAAACGCGCCCCAAGTGGTTCAGAGGTTACATCCGCTTCGGTAGGACGAATGTTTTCGGCCCAGATCACGCCCCCATGAGCCTCCACAATCTGTTTTGAGATCGCCAGCCCAAGGCCCGAATTGTTGCCAAAATCGGATTGCGGGCGCGACGTATAAAAGCGTTTGAAAATCTTTGCCAAGGCTTCCTCGGGAATACCAGGCCCGGTATCTTCGACGACAACCAAAACCCGGTTGTCCCGTCGACGCGCCCAAACCCGAATGGCATCACCATCTTCACAGAAACTCGTGGCATTGGTGATTAGGTTGACAAAAACCTGGGCCAAGCGTGGCTCCAACCCATGGATGCTGATGGGACGCGACGGCAGGTCTGTGATGAATTCGATACCTTTCTTTTCGGCATCCTGCCCCAGAAATTCCGCAATATTGCCGACCATTTCCATGAGGTTGAATTCTTGCTCTTCCTCTTTGACAAGCTCGGAATCAAGACGGGAGGCATTTGAAATGTCGCTCACCAAACGATCCAGACGGCGCACGTCGTGGTCGATCACATCCAGCAATTTGGTGCGATGTTCTTCTTTCTTAACCATGCGCAGCGAGCCAACCGCTGAGCGCAAACTCGCAAGCGGGTTCTTGATCTCGTGGGCGACATCCGCGGCGAATTGTTCGTTGCTATCGATTCGGTCATAAAGCGCACTGACCATTCCGCGTAACGCTCCGGAAAGGCGACCAATTTCATCTGGACGCGCCGTCAAGTCGGGAATACGAATACGACCCGGCGCGACACTGCGGCGATGCCGATCCCGGCCAATTTCGGCGGCATCCGCCAAATCGGAAATCGGGTTGGCAATGGTCGAGGCGAGCACAAGGCTCAAGCCAATCGACACAAGCGTTGCGATCACAAACATTTGCAAGATACGTTCGCGTTCCACCCGAACCGCATCGTCGATTTCCTTGGCCGACGACACCAAGGCGACTGTCCCAACAATTGCAGCCCCTTGTTGAATGGGGGAGAACGCATGGAACAAGGCTTTGCCGCTGTTCACATCTTCTGCGATGACGCGTGTCAAAGCCGGATCACCGGCTTCGATCATGCGGCGCAATTTATCCTCAAGAACCAATTCAGGTTCGTCCGAGAACATCGAAAACAGGCCGGTGATGCTCTCCGTTGCGCGCCCTAGAAAATCCGAAATCAAAGTCGGCTTTTCCTCGGACGGGGCAATCGACATCATTGGGGCCATTTTCCCGGCCGCTTCACCAACAAGGAAGTTGCCGGTGTCATAAATCAAAAGCTGAACACCTTCGCGCAGCTCGATCCCTTCGACCGTTTCGGCAACATCTATTCCGTCTGACGTCGCTAGGCTTACCGGAGCACCGGCGGGCAGTTGAGCCTCGAACACATCGGCAATCAACTCAACTTCGGACTGCAAAGAGTTGGCCCGCTGAATGGCGAGAATATCGCGTGACGAATTCAGCCATAAAATACCCGCCACCAACACGTTCACCGCAATCAGGTTGAACGTGATGATCTTGCGGGTCATCGGAGAGCGTTTAAGCGAGAACAGGCTCCGACGCGCGCGGGAGTCACGCAGCTCTTTCTCAACGGTGCTGTCTGGCGCGACCCAATCGTCGCCCAGCACCAGATCGGCGTCGCGGCGATCGTCGTCGCCGCTGCCAGATGTCATTCGTTCGGCCAAAGCCATCTCTTACTCTTCGTTATACCGGTAACCGATACCATACAGCGTTTCGATCGCTGAAAACTCATCATCAGCGGTCCGCATCTTTTTGCGCAAACGCTTGATGTGGCTGTCGATCGTTCGATCATCAACATAGACTTGGTCGTCATAGGCCACGTCCATCAGTTGATCGCGCGATTTCACAAATCCGGGACGTTGAGCCAAGGCTTGCAGCAGCAAGAATTCGGTGACTGTCAGGGATACATCATTGCCCTTCCAAGACACGGCATGGCGCAGCGGATCCATGGTAAGCGATCCGCGGGTCATCAATTTGGTCTCTTCGGTGTCACCAACAACGTCACCGGCCACGGCCTCTTGACGGCGCAGCAAGGCGCGAATGCGCTCGACCAAAAGACGCTGTGAAAATGGCTTTTTCACATAGTCATCCGCGCCCATCCGCAGACCCAAAACCTCATCGATTTCATCATCTTTGGAGGTCAGGAAAATGACCGGCATCTTGGATTTCTGACGCACGCGCTGCAGCAAATCCATGCCATCCATACGGGGCATTTTGATATCAAACACCGCCATATCGGGCATCTGTTTGTTAAACGCATCAAGCGCGGCTTGACCGTCATTATATGTCTCTACTTCGAAACCCTCAGCCTCAAGAGTCATCGAAACCGACGTCAGGATATTCCTGTCATCGTCCACAAGGGCGATTTTTGACATGGGGCATTCCTTATTACTGCTCTGGTTGCCTGTTTTTTGCGTCACTATGGGGCATTTACCACTTTACAACAATCCCCCTCGGCGAATCAGGTGCTGTCACTGCCACATTTCGGACTAAATCTGTTAAGGAATGACCAAAATGCCTCACCTTTGTTTCCGCATGGGGGCGCAAACATTGGGCAGATTAACCAAAACCCTTGGCAAGCTTTCGCCATGGTATCGCTAAACCTCCCACTGGTTGCGCTAACTGCGCTTTTGCGTCCTGTTCACTTCGGAAAACGACGTGCTAAGGAGCTGTCATATTGCGGCCCTCAGCCGCAAGAATCTTACAAGACAGCGCGCTACAGGAGCTACGCAAATGACATTTGGACGGGTAAACCCGCAATTCCGCCTCGAAGATCAAGGGATCGAAGGGTTGGGCAATGTCTATTACAACCTCATGGAGCCCGCTTTGATCGAAGCGGCCCTGAAACGAGGCGAAGGCAGCCTGGGCAAGGGCGG
>NZ_JBZXVN010000054.1:0-1172 GCF_058892305.1 Pelagimonas sp. | reverse complement strand
TACTACGTACAAGATCTGGTAGGTGGGGCCGACCCGGCCAATGCCATTGACGTGCGTGTTGTGTCCGAACTCGCGTGGCACAACCTGTTCATCCGTCACATGCTGCGTCGCCCGGATCGCGAAGATCTCGACACGTTTGTTGCCGATTGGACAATCATCAACTGCCCATCGTTCCAGGCGACCCCGGAAAAGCACGGCTGTCGGACCGACACCGTGATCGCGATGAATTTCGACAAGAAAACCATCCTGATCGCCAACACCGAATATGCCGGTGAGAACAAGAAATCTGTTTTCACCCTGCTCAACTACATCCTGCCCGGCAAAGACATCATGGCGATGCATTGCTCGGCGAACCATGCGGTTGGCAACCCTGTCGACACGGCCATCTTCTTTGGTCTGTCGGGCACCGGTAAAACCACCCTGTCCGCCGACCCAGAGCGCGTGCTGATTGGTGACGACGAACATGGTTGGTCGGATCGTGGCACCTTCAACTTCGAAGGCGGCTGCTATGCCAAGACCATCAACCTGTCGCCCGAGGCCGAGCCTGAAATCTATGCCACGACCGAGAAATTCGGCACCGTGATCGAGAACATGGTCTACGACGAAGAGACCCGCGATCTCGACTTCAAAGATGACAGCCTGACCGCCAACATGCGTTGCGCCTACCCGCTGCACTACATCGACAACGCCTCGAAAACCGCGCTGGGTGGCCACCCCAAGAACATCATCATGCTGACATGTGATGCCTTTGGTGTTCTGCCTCCGATCGCACGTTTGACCCCGGCGCAGGCGATGTATCACTTCCTCTCGGGCTTCACCTCCAAGGTTGCGGGCACCGAGCGCGGCGTAACCGAGCCAGAGCCAACATTTTCGACCTGCTTTGGGGCACCGTTCATGCCACGCCGTCCAGAAGCCTATGGCAACCTGCTGCGCGACAAGATCGCCAAACATGGCGCGACCTGCTGGCTGGTCAACACTGGCTGGACCGGTGGGGCCTATGGCGAAGGTTCACGGATGCCAATCCGCGCCACCCGCGCTCTTTTGCACGCCGCTTTGAACGGATCGCTCAACAATGCTGAATACCGCAAAGACCCGAATTTCGGCTTTGAGGTTCCGGTGTCTGTGGAAGGCGTTGCCGAGCTATTGCTGGACCCACGCAAGACGTGGGACGA
>NZ_JBZXVN010000053.1:0-3601 GCF_058892305.1 Pelagimonas sp. | reverse complement strand
CGGCCCAGACCTGCCGTTAATGACCTATACGATTGCTGCGGCGCAGCTTCACCAGAGCGGACCTTGTCGGCGGATCGCGAAGTGCTCGAAATGCGAATGTTCTGATTGAAGGTACACCGCTCAAAAGTTCGAACGGTGTACCTGATTTCTATCAAAGCCGTTCAGCCACCATGTTTTTCGATCAACGCTTTGGCTTGGTCAATCAGGGCATTACCATCGACACCTTTGCCCGCCATCTCTGCGATCCAGCGGGCGATGACCGGTTGCGAAGCGGCCTTGAAGCGCGCGACCTCCTCGGTCGAGAGCTGCACGATGGTGTTCCCGGCCTTTTCGGCAATGTCCCGGCCCGGTTTGTCGTAGTCAGACATCACCTGCGCGGCGAACTCTGACAGTTTTTGGCCTGACTCAGCGTCAATCGCGGAACGGATGTCATCGGGCAGGCTGTCATATTTGGCCTTGTTCATCACCATGATGATCGTTGCGGTATATAGCGCTTCATCGCCGGTGAACTCGGTGTGATGGGTAACCATATCGCTGAGCTTGATCGCCGGCGTCACTTCCCACGGAATCACCGTGCCTGACACAACACCCTTGGACAGAGCCTCGGGGATCGCGGGCAGTGGCATGCCCACCGGCGTCGCGCCAAGCTCTTTGAGCATATCGGTAATCACGCGGGTCGGGCCGCGCAGTTTCAGGCCGGACATGTCCTCCAGCTTGCTCACGCCTTCTGCCGTATGGATCACGCCCGGCCCGTGGACCCATGCGCCAAGCACCTTGACGTCCTTATACTCGCCATCCTGCAGATCGGTTTCGACAAGCTCCTGAAATGCCTTCGAAGTGGCGACCGGGTCGGTCATCATGAAGGGCAGTTCGAACACCTCGGTTTTGGGGAACCGTCCGGGCGTATAGCCCACCACCGTCATCACGATATCCGCAACCCCGTCGATGGCCTGATCCATCAGAAGCGGCGGCGTGCCGCCAAGCGCCATGGCGTCATAATGCTCGATCTTGAGCTTGCCACCCGCGGCCTCTTCGACCCGGGTGGCCCAAGGCTTGAGAATGTGTTTTGGCACGGTCGCAGGTGGTGGCAGGAACTGGTGCAGGCGGAGCGTCACGTCCTGAGCATCTGCCATGGGCGCGCTGACGCCAAGGGCAAGAGCTGCCGCTGCTGCGGTTTGGATTAGGCTGCGTCGTTTCATGTGGCTTCTCCCTGTTCGCAGTTTTTCAAGTCTTGTCAGTTCAATGTCACCGGCAGGCTGAGCGGCCCGCGAAAGCCAAAGCCCCAGAACTTCACCGCATCCGGATCGGGCAGTGTCATGTTGGGGAAACGGTCAAACAGCATGGGCAGAACGATCTGTCCCAACATGCGCCGAGCGACATGGGTGCCTTGGCAGAAATGCGGTCCGTTTCCAAAGGCCTGATGCGGAGCCTTGGGTCGGAAGATATTGAAGCTTTCGGGATCGTCATAGAGGTCTTCGTCGCGACAAGCCGATGCCTGAACGGTCATAACCACCTCGTCCTTGGCAATGGCGTGGCCTCGGATTTCGGTATCCTCATTGACCAGTCGCGAACTCGCCTGGATCGGGGCAACCCAGCGAACTCCCTCCTCGAACGCCGCTAGCCACATCTCGTCCTTGACGCAAGCCTCAAGCTGATCGGGATTGGTGAAAAGCCCGTAAAGAATGGTCAGAAGCGCGTCACGCGGTTCGTTGATACCGCCGCCGATGGCGATTTTAACATTGGCGTGGATTTGGGATTTCGGGATAGGATCTTTGGCATTGACCATGGCCGACATTGCGCTTTGATCCGGTTCGGCGCGGGCGCGTTCGGAGCATTTTTCAAACAGTGCGTCCATCTCGACGTTGGCTTTGTCCGAAGCTTCGAACAGTTCTGGCACACCGCCAAAATTACCCGCCCCATCGATCAGTGTCTGCGACCAGCGGATCATGTCCTCGTCGCTGGCCTCGGTGATGCCCAGAAGATGGGTGAGACAGCGCGCGGCATAGGGCGCCGCAAGGTCGCTAAACAGATCCACGGTCTCCCCCCGGGGTAGCCGGCCGATATACTCCTCGGCCACCTTAGTATAGATCGGCTGCCAGCAGCCCATGATGACCTTGGGATTGAAGGCGGGTGCCATCGCGTTTCGCTCGCGCTTGTGCACTTCGCCATCCTTGCGCATCAGCGTCTGCGCCTGAAATGCCCGTTTCATCGGGGTCAGCGGGTCATCGGACGAGAACAGCTCCCAGTTTTCCTTTACATGCTTGGTGTCGGCGGCCTTGGTCAGCATGATCCGCTTGATCGACGGGATGCGCACCACCGGGGCCTCGGTCCGCAGGCGGCGATAGATCGCGTACGGGTCAGATTGCAGCTGAGAAATTTGAATTGTCTCGTCAACGGGAACATCAGCCAGGGCAGCGATTGTCATGTGGTCTCCTCCAAAACCAGTCAGTCAAACGATGGTAGTGTGTGGATTGACATTGGTCCATCTGATGGATTTGATTTACTGAATCAAATAATTTGATGAGGTGTCTTTTGGTCGATCCCTTCACACTTGATTTTGCCGCACTGCGCTGTCTTCGCACGGTGCATGATCTCAGGTCTTTCACGCTCGCCGCCGAAAGCCTGGGCATCGGTCAATCCAGCGTGAGCTATACGATAGGGCGCTTGCGCGAAGTATTTGGTGATCCTTTGTTCGTGCGGCAAGGCGGCGGGATCGTTGCCACCGAACGCTGCGTCGAAATCGTCTACAAGGCCAGCCGCATGGTGGATGACTTCGAGGCGCTGGCTGCGCCGCGTCGTTTCGATCCTAGATCAGCCGAACTTACGGTTGGTATTTCGTGCAATTTCTATGAACGAGTGACGATCCTGCCGGAACTGACTCGCATGCTGCGGCGCGAGGCCCCGGGCATCCGGTTGAACGTCATTCCAAGCCAGGTACGGGGGCGAGAGCAACTGAAACGTGGCGAAAGCGATATGCTGATCGGCCCAATTCGGATCGAGGAGGCAGGGTATTACCGGCGATCCCTGTTCACGGATGACTATGTTTGCATCATGGACCCGACCAACCGGCTGTCTAAAGTGCTGCTGGGCCTTGAAGACTACGTGGCTGCGCCTCAGATCGTCGTCAATTACGGTGGGACCTTCCGATCGCAGTTCCTGGTCGAGTTGGAACACCTCGGGCTCTCTCCCAACACGGCTATGGAAGTGCCCAGCCCCGCGAACCTGCCCGACATTCTGACCGAAACCGACTTGATCGCCACGGTGCCACGCCGCACGGCGAGGGTGTTCGGAGACTCGGTTACCGTGGTCGAATGCCCCGTGTCGGCCAAGATTTCCATCGATCTTCAATGGACGTCGCGCACGCATGTTTCTACGGCACATGTATGGCTACGCAGTCAGATCGCCGGAGCAGTTGGCCGTATCCTAAAATAGGAAGGTTACTTCTAGGACGGCTACAGGAACTGATCGCATTGTAACACGAGGCTCGGAACCGGCGTACGGTGGCTCAGCATTGGCACCACATCGGCTGACAAACGAATGTCGGCTTCTCGATTGGTGATCTATCCAACAGTAAATCGCAGCGAACTTCCGCTTTCCGCCC
>NZ_JBZXVN010000052.1:0-79825 GCF_058892305.1 Pelagimonas sp. | reverse complement strand
GGCAAATCCTTGCCCTGAACCGCACGCACATAGACCACGTTTTCGTGGTTCAGTTTGTCGAAATCATACTTCTCGAACATATGCCTCAGCCTTTCTTGATCTGGATCGTCTGCACAACCGTTTCCGGACGGCTCATGGTCAGATCCACATGTAAAAGCCCGTTTTCCATTTGGGCTTCACCAACCTCGACACCATCGGCCAACACAAAACTGCGCTGGAACTGGCGCGAGGCTATACCACGATGCAGGAACACCCGTTCGCCGCCATCGTCCTTTTGTCGACCCCGGATGACCAATTGACGGTCCTCTACAGTGATCGAAAGATCATCTTCACCAAATCCGGCCACGGCCAGCGTGATCCGATAGGCGTAATCTGCGGTTTGTTCGATATTGAAAGGCGGATAGCCTTCGCTGGATTTTGCGGTCCGCTCCAGCAGACGCTCCAGTTGCTCGAAGCCGAGCATATGGGGATAGGACCCCAAAGTCAGTTTGGTCATCGACACGTCCTTTTGCAAAGCGACCGTCACACAACGTGGTCCCATCTTGGCAACCCCGTTTCTAGAATATGGGAAGCTCAATGCCGCAGCGCAAGACCTTTGCGCCAAAGCGATTAATTCGCTATCATATAATCCAGTAATATTTCAGGGGGTTCTCTTATGAACGCGCCGACCGATCTGTCCATGAAAAACGAGGATGTGCTCCGGGTTGAACTTGAGGTTTTCAAGCAGGAACACAGTGATCTCAACGTCGCCATTAGCGCCCTACAGGCCACCGGAACCTTTGATCAGATCACCTTACAACGTCTGAAAAAGAAGAAATTACAGCTTAAGGACAAGATCGCCCTGATCGAAGATCGCCTATTGCCTGATATCATCGCCTGACATGCGTCTGGTTGGGGGGGATGAGACAGACGGGGATAGGTTGCACGGCGGCACCATAACGCTGCGCGCGCCTCGCGCTGGTGATGCCGAGGCGCGGTTTACCTTGGGCCAAGACCCGACCATCATCCGCATGTTTGGCAAAGACCCGGCCGAGCTCCCCCCTTGGAGCCGCGAAGCCGCCTTTGATTGGGTCGCCGAAATTCAACGCCACCCCCATGCGTGGATCATCGAACGGGACGGTGCCTTGGCGGGATCAATCCGGCTCAACAACGTCAATCCCAAAGATGCCAAGGCGCGCTTGGGAATCGGATTGGTCAATCACACCCAATTGGGCCAAGGGATCGGTCGCGGGGCGATCACTCTTTTGCTCGACCATGCCTTTGGCAAGATGGCGCTGAACCGTGTTTATTTGCGTGTCATCGAATACAATACCCGCGCTATCCGCTGCTACGAATCCTGTGGCTTCCGACGTGAAGGCGTTGAACGCCAATCCGCGCGGGTTGGCGACACATGGCATGACGATGTCCTCATGGCAAAGCTGGCACAGGATCACCGCGGTTAAACGCGCCGCATTGCCCTATGCGCCTGCCTGCCTATAGTGCGCGCTTCTTCGCATCTGAGGGACGATCATGAGCGCAGCACAAACCACACCCGTCAAAGTCGGCATCATCATGGGTAGCCAATCGGACTGGCCCACCATGAAAGAGGCCGCCGATGTTCTCGAAGAACTGGGCGTCGCGCATGAGGTCAAGATCGTCTCGGCCCACCGCACGCCGGATCGGCTCTGGGACTATGGCAAAACCGCCGTTGATCGTGGCCTTCAGGTGATCATCGCCGGGGCCGGTGGTGCCGCGCATTTGCCCGGTATGATGGCGTCGAAAACGCGGGTTCCTGTCATTGGCATCCCGGTTCAAACCCGCGCGCTTTCCGGCGTCGATAGCCTCTATTCCATCCTGCAAATGCCGCGCGGCTTTCCGGTTGCGACTATGGCCATCGGGGCGGCGGGGGCGAAAAACGGCGGTCTGATGGCCGCTGGTATTTTGGCGCTTCAGGACCCGGACCTTGCCGCACGTCTTGATCAATGGCGCAGCGACCTCTCCGCTTCTATCGCCGATGAACCCGACCGCGATCTTGTCTAAGGGCAAAAACCCCTAAAATCGGGGCAAATCGGACAGATTGCCCCGTAATGCCCCCCTTGGCCCCCTTGCGCAAACGGCGGTTTCGCCGCATCAAGCGCGCAACGCTACAGGAGGCCCATCATGACAACTCCCCTCGCCACCGGATCGACCATCGGTATTCTCGGAGGCGGCCAACTTGGCCGCATGTTGTCAGTTGCCGCCAGCCGCCTTGGCTTCAAAACCCATATATTTGAACCAAGCGCCAACCCACCCGCCGCCGACGTGGCACATCGGGTGACCACCGCCTCTTACGAAGACGCCGACGCCCTGCGGGCCTTTGCCGATACGGTCGATGTTATCACCTACGAATTCGAGAATATTCCAACCTCCGCGCTGGACCTGCTCGAAACGCTGCGCCCCATTCGCCCCGGCCGCGAAGCCCTGCGCATCAGCCAAGACCGCCTGACAGAAAAGGCCTTTCTCGCCGATCTGGGTCTTAGCATCGCCCCCTTTGCCGATGTCACCGACACCGCCAGCATGCAAGCTGCTGTCGAGAAAATTGGCGCGCCGTCGATCCTGAAAACCCGTCGGTTTGGCTATGATGGCAAGGGTCAAGCCCGCCTCAAAACCGCCGAAGACGCCGCAACGGCTCTGGCCGATATGCAAGGTGCCCCGGCGGTTCTCGAAGGGTTTGTGAACTTTACGTGCGAGATTTCGGTCATCGCCGCCCGCGCAATTGACGGTCAGGTCGCGGCCTATGATCCCGGTGAAAACGTCCACCGCGACGGCATCCTGCACACGACAACAGTACCGGCCAAAGTGCCGTCGCGCTTTCTCACCGACGCGGTTTTGATGGCCGGTCGCATTTTGAATGCGCTGGACTATGTCGGCGTCATGGGCGTCGAATTCTTTGTGACTCCTCAAGGGCTTGTCATCAACGAAATCGCACCACGCGTGCATAATTCCGGCCACTGGACGCAAAACGGCTGTGTGTGTTGTCAGTTTGAACAACACATCCGCGCGGTTTCCGGTTGGCCGCTTGGTGACGGACAACGCCACTCCGACGTGCAAATGGAAAACCTCATTGGCGATGACATGGACAAAATGCCGGAGCTGATGGCCGATCCGTCCTGCGCCCTGCATCTCTATGGCAAAGCGGATGTGAAACCGGGACGCAAAATGGCCCACGTCAATCGGATCACCAAGGGCTAGGGGCGCGCCCAAATTCCGTGCACGGAATTTGCAAAACTTTTGCAAAAGTTTTGGGGTCGCTCAGACAAAGCGTTGTGCGACCTCGCCACTCATCCACGCCACTTGCCCGCCCGCAACCGTCGCGACAATCCGGCGATTGCTTTGATCCATCACAATGAAATCCGCCCGCAGTCCCGGTTCAAGGCGACCCCGGTCTTCCAGTCCAAGCAAACGCGCCGGGCCGTCAGAGACCAACCGCCACGCCGCAACCTCATCCAACAGACCAAGCTCAACACAGCGCCACGCCGCGCGTGCCGGTGATGGATAGTGATAATCCGACGCCAATGCATCACAAAGCCCCGCCCCGATCAAATCTTGCGCCGAAGCATTGCCCGCATGGCTCGCCCCACGCACAACATTCGGGGCACCAAGCACAATGAACTCGCCCGCATCACGGGCCGCCTGCGCCGCGTCTAATGTCTCTGGAAATTCAGAGACATGCGCCCCGCGCGCCCGCCATTCGGCGCGATCGGCGGCGGTGTGGTCATCATGGCTCCCCATGGTGATCCCCTTGGCGGCCAACCGATGTGTTAGCGCATCCATCGCCGGGCCAACCTCGGCCCCGCGCCCATGCAAATCGAGCAAAAGCTTAAAGTAATCCTCAGGATTCCGACGACTTTTGAGCGCCTGCCCGGTCAACCTTGGTGGCTTGCGCCCTTCGGCCAGACGCGCGTGCGGCAAGTGATCGTTGAACACAACATAACCGACACCAAATTCATCAATCACCGCCTCAGCCGCGTCCATTTCATCCAAATAATGCGTTTCAAGCCGCAATTGCAGCCGCATATCAATGGGAACGCTGGTGCGCATCACCCGCACCGAGTCAAACACCTCGCGGGCGAAATCCGGGCCGCGCAAACCGCCTTCCCAGCTCCAAAACTGGGCCAAGACAGCGGTTGTAATGCCATTCGCGGCCAGCTCCGCCGCAACCGCCACCATACCCGCATCGCGTTCACGCAGCGCCCCACGGCGCGGGGCCATGTGGCGTTCAAACCCATCGCCATGTACGTCTATGATGCCCGGCAAAACGTCATAGCCCGTCAGGTCAATCTCACGCCCATCCGCCGCGTCAACAAAGACGCCACCGGACACCGCCAAGGGCGCGCTTTCCCAGCCATCGGGCCGTAAAACCCGCGCACCTTGCAAGGTTACGTCAATGCTCATGCGGTTCCTCCGGGCAAATTCCAACCAGACAGGTCAACATGGCCGGGGTGACGTCGTCGGTCCAATCAAGCCCCGGATCAAAGCGCCCTTCGCGCAAAAACAGCGCCACCTGCGCCATGCTCATTGGGTCCTGCATGATAAACGTATGGGTGACCGGCAAAACGATATGCGCATCCATGCCTTCAATCCGGGTCGAGGCCACGGTGACCTTGCCATCGTCCTCGCCGGGCAAGATCGCCGAAAACGCCGGGTTGAGCGAGTTTGTCCCGGCTATCACCCCAAGCTCAAACCCCACAGGGGGCAATCGCGCCGGCACGCCATCCGGACCCGTGCGCAATTGCAAACCGGCCGGGCCGTTGATCCACTCAAACGGGGCCCAATCACCCAGCTCATCAACGATTTCACTGCCTTGATTGGGTGGGGCCAGCATCACAACACGGCCAAGCCAATCTGGCGACGTGTCCTTTAGATAGGATCGCAACAATATCCCACCCATAGAATGGGTGACCATATGAACGGGGCGCGATTTGCATTGGGCCACCGCTTCGGGGATCACCTGAATCAACTCTTCGATCGGGGCCTCGGTTGACGGGTAATCCGCCACAACCACGTCGTAACCCTGCACTTCCATCACCCGCGCCATAAGCTCAAAGGATGTGCCGGTTCGCGCCAACCCATGCAGCATAACGATACATTCGGCCCGAACAGGGGCCGCAACACACAAAAGCAAGACAATGAGATATTTCATGGCGCTTGAAGTAAGCACCCTGCCCGCCTTAGGAAAGGGATAAAGGAGCCAGACATGAACAATCGCCCCATCCGTTTGGCCGTGCGTGGCATTATTTTGCACGAAAACCGGGTCCTTTTGGTCAATGCTTGGCCGCCAAGCAAGAGCGGACAGCAGTCTGATCTTTGGTGCGCGCCCGGTGGTGGCGTTGAAAAGGGGCAATCACTGCCCGACAATCTGGCCCGCGAAATCATGGAAGAATGCGGGTTTCACGTCGATATTGGCGCGCCCTGTCTGATCAATGAATTTCACAATCCTGACGACGGTTTCCATCAGGTTGAGGTGTTTTTTCGCTGTCAGATGAGCGGTGACATGCCGTCTGTTTGGCAAGACCCGGAACAGGTGGTGACCAAGCGACGGTTCTTTGGCCGCGATGAGGTACAGGCCCTGCGCCTGAAACCCGAGAGCCTGCGCCGAATCCCTTGGACCGATGAAATCGCCTATGACGCTTTGGAGCGTTTGGTGAAATAACTCGGTCCGATGATCGACACTGCGACCCCGCCAAGGATGATGAGTGTCGCCAAAATGGCCTTGGTCGACAGGATTTCGCCAAGCATCAACACCCCGCCAAGCATCGCTATCGGCGGAACCGTTAGTTGCGCCACCGCCCCAACCGAGGCCCCCAAGCGTGGCAAGATGCTATACCAAAGCGCATAGCCAAGGCCCGAGGTCGCCGCGCCGCTTATCACGGCCAAGGTCGCCCCGCGCGCCGTGATCACACTTTCGGGCACGCCCATCAGCGCCCAAATCACCAGCGGAAACAGCAAAGCCGCCGCCGCAAAATTGACCGCCGTATCGCCCAAGGCGTTGCCGCTCCCGCGCCCAACAAGCGAATAAAGCCCCCAGCCGATCCCGGCGATGACCATCATCACAACGCTGTATTTGCTATCCGCGATGCCTTGCCACGGCCAAACAAGGTAGATCAGCCCACCCAACGCCACCAAAGCCCCGGCAACACGCAACCCCGGCAGGGGTTCGCGCAACACCGCCGCCCCGGCAAACATCGCCACTTGAACCGTGCCAAACAGCAATAGCGCGCCCAAACCGGCATCCATGCCAACATAGGCCGCCGTGAACCCAACGATATAGGCCAGCAATCCGATGATGCTCAGCGCGCGTTTGCCCGACACCAAGGTCATGTCGCGACGCAGCCAAAGGCTCAGCCCGACCAGAACAACCGCCCCGGCCCCCAACCGCAAGGCCCCAAAGCTCGCCACATCAATATCGCCCGCGACCAAAGCCTCGCGGGTCAAAAGCGAGTTGGCGGCAAAGGCGACCATGGTCAGCGCGGTCAAAAGGAAAAGTTGCGTTTTTCCCACCCTAGGGTCGCACCGGGAAACGATGGCCGTCTTCGGTGATCAGGATCAGCCGGTCGCCATTTTTCACATACATATCGCAGCGGGTCGATTCATTCAGAAACTCGATACAGACCGCGCCCTCGGGGGTGATATCCCAATAGCCATAGGCCGATCCGCCGTCATTGGCATAGGTGTAGCTATAGCGTCCATCCTCGTAGTAATGCGATTGCCCATCGTCATAAAAGGTCAGAACCTCGCCGCGCAGACGCCCATCCAGCCCCTCAAGATCAAAGGCCGCATCCCCTTGTTTCATGGCAAACCCGTCGGCCAAGGCCGGTCCGGTCAAAACCATCATCACGAGCAAGATCAAGCGCATAAGCTCCTCCTTAGATGAGCTTATCTTAGCCAGCGCTGACATTCCCGTCACGATCACGCGACCATTTTTTCCGCATTTTTCAGATCAACCGAGACAAGCTGACTTACGCCTTGTTCCTGCATGGTCACACCATACAACCGATCCATCCGCGCCATGGTCACCGCGTGGTGGGTGATGATCAAGAACCGCGTATCGGTACGGCGGCACATCTCATCCAACATGTCACACAAGCGGGTCACGTTGGCATCATCAAGCGGCGCGTCGACCTCGTCCAACACACAGATCGGCGCGGGGTTGGCAAGGAAAACGCCAAAAATCAGCGCCAGCGCGGTCAGGGTCTGTTCCCCGCCTGACAAAAGCGACAGCGTCGAAAGCTTCTTGCCCGGTGGTTGGCACATGATCTCTAGCCCGGCCTCAAGCGGATCATCGCTTTCGACCATCACAAGATTGGCCTCGCCGCCGCCAAACAGATGGGTAAAGAGCATGCTGAAATTGGCGTTGACCTGTTCAAACGCGGTCAAAAGCCGTTCGCGTCCCTCGCGGTTCAGGCTGGCGATACCGCTGCGCAGGGTCTTGATCGCCTCTTCAAGGTCGGACTTCTCCTGCACCAAGTCATCATGCTCGGTCTGAACTTCGCGGGCGTCCTCTTCGGCACGTAGATTCACCGCCCCAAGCGCATCGCGTTGGCGTTTCAGGCGCGCCACATCATGTTCGATCTGGTCCGAGGCGGGCATGTCATCGGGCGTTTTGTCGAGCTGTTCCAACAAGGCATCCGGCCCACAGTCGAGCTCTTCTGTGATCCGTTCCGACGCCGCCGCAACGGTTTCCTGCGCCGCCTCGGCCCGTGCTTCGGCCCGTGCACGGGTTTCACGCGCCTCACCGGCCAACCGCTCGGCGTCGCGCTCCTCGGTGATCGCATTGCGCAAGGCGGTTTCCGCGACACTCAAGGCGTCGGTCGCCTCGGCCTTGCGCACCTCGGCCTCTTCGATCCCGGCTGATAGCTCCTCGCGCTTGTCGCTCAGCTCTTCTGGAACGGTGATCGCCTCTTCCAACTCTTCGATGCTGGCCTCTTTGCGATCCGCCAATTCACCGGCGCGCTTTTCCGCCGTTTCCAAACGGTGCCGCCAGCCGGACAACTCCTTGGTCACCTGCTGGCCACGCCCCTTGCGGGCCTCACCCTCGCGGCGCAATTCGTCATGGGCTGACCGCTTGGCCATCATCGTCATCCGCGCCGCTTCAACGGTCACTTTGATGTCTTCGACCTGACCGCGGGCCTCGTCCAAATCGTCCAAATCGGCCAAGGCGCGTTCGGCCTCGTCCAACTGTTCGCGCGCGGTTTCGATTTCTTCTTCATAGCGGCGCACCGAAAGCCCGGCGCTTTCCAGTTTGCTTTCCGCCATGTCGCGATCGGCTTCGGCCCGGTTGAATGCTCGGTTGGCTTGGGTAAGCTGTTGATCGGCCTGCCGCCGGGCCTCACGCGCGGATTTATCCGCCGCCGTAAGTTCGGCCATACGTGCCTGCAACGCCTCATGTGCCGACCGTGTGCCATCCAAATGCGCCGTGGCCGCCGCCATTTCCTGCTTCAACCCTTCAAGCCGGTTCAGCTGCTCCAATCGTAGCGCCGCCGCCGAGGGTTGGTCTTCGGCCCAGGCGCGGAACCCGTCCCAGCGCCACAAATCGCCTTCAAGCGTCACCAATCGCTGACCCGGCTTCAAAAGCGCCTGCAACCGCGCGCCATCATCCGCGCCAACAAGGCCGATCTGGTCCATACGCCGCGCCAAAACATCCGGCACCGACACATGTTGCGACAGTGCCGTCACCCCATCAGGCAAGGCCTGAGTATCATCATAGGCCGGTAGCACAGACCACCCGGTTGGCCCATCCGCCTCAACCTCAGGCGCACGTAAATCATCGGCCAAAGCCGCGCCAAGCGCCTTTTCAAACCCTTGCTCCACCTGCAGTCGGTCAAGAATCTGACCCCCTTCGGCAGTGTCCCGTTCCAACAAACGCGCAAGCGCCGTGACCTCGGCCCTAAGCGCGTTCATCTCGCCCTCGGCTTCGGACCGTTCCGCCCGCGCTTCGGCCTCGCGGGATTGGGTTTCGGCCCGTGTCTCTTCGGCATTGGCCAACAATTCCTCGGCCCGTTCCGCCATGGCCTGCGCATCCTCTTGCGCCTGCTCCGCCGTTTCGGCAGCTTCGCGTGACGTGTCCAAAGTCAGCGTGGCTTGCCCCACCGCCTGACGCGCCCGCGTGACTTCGCCTTCGGCGCGATCCATGGATTTCCGGCTATCGGCAACAAAGCGTTGCGCCGATTGGTGCCGTGCTGA
This sequence comes from Pelagimonas sp., assembly GCF_058892305.1. Classification (NCBI taxonomy): domain Bacteria; kingdom Pseudomonadati; phylum Pseudomonadota; class Alphaproteobacteria; order Rhodobacterales; family Roseobacteraceae; genus Pelagimonas; species Pelagimonas sp. Next base: position 70,624 of record NZ_JBZXVN010000052.1, on the reverse strand, counting down.
CAAGCGCGCCACATCTTCGGTGCGCTGGGCAAGGTCGGCCTCGCGTTCGTGCAAAATACTACCGGCTTCCGATGCCATCTCCGCCGCCTCTTCTAGGCGATCGTCGTGCCCTTCGGCGGCCTTTTCTAGCTCGCGCGCCTCCCATTGCAATTGCTCAATGGTTTCGCCCGCATCCCGGTTCAACCCAGCCTCGCGCTCCATGTCACGGTCAAGCTGTTCGATCCGCCGCTTGAGCGTATTGATCGCCTCAACCGCGCGTTTTTCCTGATCCGAAAGCGCATCGCGCTGCACCACAAGCCGTTGCAAGACCGCCGCGGCGATGGCCTCTTCTTCGCGCAATGGCGGCAAGGCTTCCTCACCGGCGGCCCGTTTTGCCGCCGTTGCGATCACAATCTTTTCCGCCTGCGCCGCATGGCCAATCATCTCGCGAAGCTGCGTTTCCGCCGTTAGGCGGGCGTCTTCTGCCTCACGCCAGCGACGGTAAAGCAACATGCCTTCGGACTGGCGCAATTCCTCGCCAATCGCACGATAGCGCGCCGCCTGTTTGGCCTGACGCGCCAATTGCCCCAACTGCCCTGCCAGCTGTTCGACAACATCATCCACCCGCAACAGGTTGGACTCGGCGTTCTTAAGCTTTAACTCGGCCTCGTGACGGCGTTGATATAGTCCCCCGATCCCGGCGGCATCTTCCAAGACCTTGCGACGGTTCTTGGGTTTGGCGTTGATAAGCTCCGAAATCTGCCCCTGCCGAACAAGCGCCGGGGAATGGGCCCCGGTAGACGCATCCGCAAACAACATCTGTACGTCGCGTGCTCGGGTGTCCTTGGTGTTCACCTTATAGGCGCTGCCGACGTCACGGGTGATGCGGCGCACGATTTCAAGCTGATCGCTGTCGTTGAACCCCGCCGGGGCCAAGCGGTCGCTATTGTCGATGGTCAAAAGCACTTCGGCAAAGTTGCGCGCTGGTCTCGTGGCGGCTCCGGCAAAGATCACGTCTTCCATGCCGCCGCCACGCATGGCCTTGGCCCGCGTTTCACCCATCACCCAGCGCAGCGCCTCAAGCAGATTGGATTTTCCGCATCCGTTCGGCCCAACAACCCCCGTTAACCCATCCGCAATCAGCAGATCGGTTGGATCAACAAAGCTTTTGAAGCCTGTCAGTCTGAGTTTGTTAAAGCGCAAAAGGCGTGGCCCTACATGACGTCTGATTCCGTGTGTACCGGTCAGATTGGCGGGTCCTTAGCCTCAGAGTCAACGAAATACACGCCTATTTGGCGGCAACCCGGCACTTGTCCACAAGATATTGCGGCATCGTCACGGAATACAAGTTTCGACTATGGCCCACCCGTGAACGCGCTATAAGGGTTCAGTTGTCTGTAAAACGTAAAGAGAGGTCTTTGTGAAAAACTACGTTTGGGTTGTCTGTATTCTAGGTTTGTCGGCTTGCAGCTCCGCTGAAATTACCACCCCGCCCATCGTCATCAAGCCCAATACGCCACGCAATGCGGTTGGTGTTGACGTCTACGCCCAGCAGCGCGCACAGGGCAATCCCGTACCTCGATTCCGCGGTCAGGAAACCGTTCAAATCCGCACACGAGGCAAAGGTGAAAAGGGCCAAACCGAACTCACCGGTGTCCCCTGTACTTTAGATAGCGGTGTCTACAAAGCGTCGTTTAACACCCCCGCGAATGTTGTTGTTCCTGACTACGGCCCCAATTCCCCCGCGCTCTTTGTGCGCTGTGAAACGGGCGATCAATCCGGGTCCGCCACTGTCAACGCCTACAATTTCACCTCGGCCCAGCGTCATCAGTCAGCAGCAGGAACAGGCGTGTTGGGGGCTATCATTATCGGTGCTGTTGCGGCAGCAAGTACAGATAACGAAAAGGACGAGTTCAAGTATCCGCCGATCACGGTCACGCTCAAGTCTCAGAAATAGAACACACCTTAGCCGGTTATTGGCAGGTCATATACCCGGCTAAGCTTTCCCCACGTTTGTAGAGGTCTTCAATCTCACAGAACACGGTACGGGGTCGCCTAGGGCGTTTGGGAACACGCTCACCTTCGCACTTCAAGCCAACCCACATCATTGCTGGATCGCCTTCGACCCACGCCGCTTTGCAGCTTGTCTCAGCTTCGGCCAATAGGGCGGCTTTACGCGAAATGTCGGGGAACTTCGGAAGCCATTCCGGTGAAATACGAATCATTTCGATCACATTTCCACGGCGGCTCATGGTGAATCTTGACCCATCATAACTTTTCTCGATCTGGGGAGCGCCGCGAAACCCAGGGCCCGCATGTTTGCAAGCTCCAAGCCCAATAATCATTAAAAGCAAAAGGATACGCATGGGTTATTCATGCTTAAAACTGGTTACCAATTGGTTAATCCCGACGGACTTACCCCGCCTTCAAAGATTTCCATTTACATTCCAGTTTTGGAATGCTTATTGTATTCCAGTTTCGGAATATTAATGGAGCCTCCCATGGCCACGCATACAAAACCAGCGGACACCTATTCACCGCTCTACTTCCTCGCCTCGCTGGGCGCAGGGGGTGCAACCGTCACATTCTTCTTGTTCCTGATGTTCTGGGTCCCACATCCCGGCCGCCCTGTCCCGATTTTCGAAGACATCATGACCGCTTTCAACACCGGCGGACCAATGATGCAGGCCGCCATCGTGATCGCATGGATCGGTATTGCTTATTTCACCTTCCTCAACCTCAAAATGCTGGCCTGGAACATGTCGGCCTTCTCGGCCTTCAAACAAACCGACGCCTATCAAAAGCTGATCTCCTCCAACGCGGAATCGACCATTCTTGCCATGCCGCTTGCCATGGCAATGACCGTAAACGCGCTGTTTATCGTTGGTCTGGTCTTTGTCCCCGGCCTCTGGGGCGTGGTCGAATACCTGTTCCCGCTCGCCCTCATCGCCTTTGCCGCCATTGGCGTCTTGGCCTTTAGCCTGATCGGCCGCTTCCTTGGCCGCGTCCTGTCCCAAGGCGGCGTGTTCGACGTCACCGCGCACAACAGCTTTGCCCAACTTCTTCCCGCCTTTGCCGTTTCCATGGTCGCCGTGGGCTTCTCGGCCCCCGCCGCGATGAGCACAAACGCCGCCACCGTCGGCGTCTCGCTGGTCCTCTCAACCATTCTTGGCGTGACCGCGATCCTCTACACCCTGCTTGCGGCCTCCTCGGCGATTTCGTCAATGTTGCAACATGGGACCGCCCGCGAAGCAGGCCCAACCCTGATGATCGTTGTGCCCATCGTCACCGTTCTTGGCATCATGTTCCTGCGCCAAAACCACGGGCTACACACCACGCTCGACGTGCATGGGTCGGCTGGCGAAACAATGATCTTCTTGACCCGTCTTCTGGCGATTCAGCTCGCTTTCCTTGGCCTTGGTGTCGTGGTTCTGCGTGCCCAAGGCTACTTCAACGACTTTGTCATGGGCTCCAAAACCTCGCCCGGTTCCTATGCGCTGGTTTGTCCTGCCGTTGCCCTGTCGGTGATGATTCAGTTCTTTGTGAACAAGGGTTTGGTTGCCTCCGGCCTGATAGCTAAGTTCGGCATCGCCTACTGGGGCGTCACCGGCATCGCCATCGTCGCCCAGATCATCGCCATCGCGCTGATCCTGCGCTTGGGCCGCCAACATTTCAGCACCCAAACCGCCGCTGCGGTTCCCGCTGAATAAGCCCTCTAAAAACACCAAAAGGCCGGGTCATAGTGCCCGACCTTTGCGTTTTCTGTGCCAAAAAAACCCGGAGAGTCTCAGCTTGCTGAGACCGGGCAGCGCCCCATCTGGCCCTTAGAAATCAACCTCAACCCCCGGCAGGTTCAGCGCCTTGATCAGATCGCGCAATTCCTGACGCGCGGCGATATTGGAAATGTTGAGCTGTTTCACCCCAACATCGCGCAAGTCCAATAGGGTTAGCCCGCGTGGAAACAACTCGCGAAAAACCACCCGTTCGTTAAAGCCCGGCGCGATGCGAAACCCGATCCGCTTGGACAGGCGCTCTAGGGCGCTTTCCATCTTCTTCTTGTTGACCATCTGCTGCGCGCCCAAACGGTTGCGCAACACGATCCAGTCAATCGGCTGAAGCCCCGCCTGCGCCCGCAACTGACGCGCAGACCAGACCATTTCAGAATAGACCGACGGGCCGATGATCTTCTCACCATCATTGTCAATCTTGGCCAAAAGGTCGAAATCAACAAAGCTATCGTTCAGAGGCGTGATCAGCGTATCGGCAAGCGAATGCGCGACTTGGCTCAACCGCGTGTGCGATCCGGGGCAGTCGATCACGATAAAATCGGCCTGCGCCTCAAGCTCGGCCACCGCTTGGCTAAGCCGATGATCATAGGCCTTGTCACCATCCGGCGCGTTCTGGGCGTCGGTTGGTGGCAAATCAACATAAACCGGCGTCGGAAGGTCCAACCCCTTACTGTCCAAATACTTGCGGCGGTTTTCAAGATAGCGCCCCATGCTCTTTTGGCGCAGATCAAGATCAAGCGTGCCAACCCGATGACCCATGCGGGCCAATGCGGTTGCAACATGCATAGAGACGGTGGATTTCCCCGCTCCGCCCTTTTCGTTCCCGACAACAATTGTATGTGCCACGATGCGCCTCTTTGGTTATGCCCAGCCTATATATGCCTGTGGAGGGCTGGTTTGATCCTATATCTGGGTGGCCGTCAAGGAAAGACAGGCGCAGCTCATCACCCGCCTCCCGTGTCTTGCGCCCCACAGAGCAACCGGGACCACCAGACATGAAAAAGGCCCGGAACCATGTGGTCCGGGCCTTGATCTAAGTCAGAATTCTGAACGCTTAGTGAAGCTTTGCGCCCACTTCGGCAATCGAGTCGTCGATCAGTTTGCCTGCGTCTTTGGCAGTCATCTGATCGGCAACCACATCTTGCGCCGCCAGAACTGCAACCTTGGCTGCACTGTCGCGCACCTCTTTGATTGCGCTGGCTTCGGCCGATGCGATTTGCGATTCCGCAGCCAAAAGGCGGCGGGCAACCGATGCTTTCATGTCTTCCTTCGCCTGCTCAGCGGCCATTTCGGCCTCTTGCTTGGCATGGGCAACAATGCGCTCTGCTTGCTCAGTTACTTCGCGCGATTTGCGCTCATAGCTGGCCAACAGGGACTGGGCTTCTTCACGCAGCTTGCGTGCTTCGTCCAGCTCGTCGCGAATGCCTTCGGCGCGCTTGTCCAGCATACCACCCAGCATTCCGGGCACTTTGAAATAGGCCAGCACCCCCAAGAAGAGCAGGAAGCCAAGCAGAACAACAAAGTCTGTGTTGCCCAGCGAAAAGAACGGGCCAGAGGCTGCGAAAGCCGGGCTAGCTGTGAGGCCAAGAGCGGCGGGAAGGATCAGCTTTTTCATGTCTTATCCTTTCAACCGGTTGGCAACAGCAGAGGCGACTGTGGCACTATCGGCCTTGCCACCCAGCACGGCCACGATGGCCTCGGCTGTGTCTTTCGCAACAACTTCGACATTTTCCATGGCCGAGGCGCGGATGTCGGCAATTGCCTTCTCCGACTCGGCTGCCTTGGCAGAAATTTCTGCGTCGGCTTTTTCCAGGGCTATGTCGAGCTCTGCTTTAATTTCGTCACGTGTCGCCTGCGCGATGTTTTGCGCTTCGGCACGGGCATCAGCCAGCGCTTTGTCATAAGCGGCTTCGGCTTCTTCGGCCTTGCGCTTAAGATCTTCGGCAGCGGCGATGTCGTTGGTGATCGTCCCCTGACGTTCCGCCAGAACCGACGCAATGCGCGGCAATGCGATGCGTGACAGCACTAGGAAAATCACCACCAGAGTGATCACCAGCCAGAAAACCTGGTTGCCGATCCAGTCGCCGCAAAGCTGCGGCATGCCAACAGCGGACCCGTGCGAATCTACGCAGGAGCTGACGGCTTCGGCAGCGTGTGTATCAGACGCCATATGTCTGTCCTCCGTCGGAACGTTGTCTTTCGATCGGGCGGGTCAAACGATGGTCTGATCCGCCCGCGCGTAAGGATTATGTTCCGTGGATTATACGGCGAACATCAGCAGCAGCGATACGAGGAATGCAAAGATGCCCAGTGCTTCCGCGAACGCGATACCGATGAAGAGTGTTGCTGTCTGACCGGCTGCTGCCGATGGGTTGCGCAATGCGCCGGCAAGGAAGTTGCCTGCAACGTTACCTACCCCGATTGCGGCTGCGCCGGAACCGATTGCTGCCAGGCCTGCGCCGATGTGTGCGAGATCGCCTTCCATATTCCTATCTCCTTACGATTGGAAGTTGAGTAATTGTGGTTTGGCAGGAGAACCCTGCCGAGCCATTAGTGTGACGGGTGCAGTGCGTCTTTGAGATACACGCAAGTCAAGATTGTGAACACGTAGGCCTGGATAAAGGCCACGAGGATTTCCAAACCGTACATCGCGGTGATCGCGAGGATGGACACGGGGCTGATCACGGCGATGGCGGCGAAACCCGCGAAGACCTTGATAACCGCGTGACCGGCCATAACGTTACCGGCAAGACGAATGGAGTGGCTAACCGGACGCACAAAGTACGAGATCAGCTCGATAATCGCCAAGATCGGGCGCAGCGCCAGTGGCGCGCTCGACACCCAGAACAGACCCAAGAAACCAGCACCGTTTTTGACGAAACCAAGGATGGTCACGGTCAGGAACACGGCAAAGGCCAGAACCACGGTCACAGCAAAGTGCGATGTTGTGGTAAAGCTCATCGGGATCAGGCCAAGGAAGTTGGCGAAGACGATGAACATGAACAGCGTCATGATGTAGGGGAAGTAAACCAGACCGTCTTTGCCGGTCACGTCTTCGATCATCTTGTAAACGAAACCGTAGGCGAGTTCGGCAATCGACTGGCTGCGCGATGGCACGATGGCGCGGCGCGAGGTGCCGATGACCATCAGGCCAACGATGGCAAGGATCGCGATCAACATCCACAGGGTCGAGTTGGTGATGGTGAACATGCCAACCGCACCGTCGCCAAACAGTGGCTTGACGATGAACTGATCCATTGGGTGGAATACCAGGCTGCTGCCTTCTGCTGCTGCGGTCTCAGTCGCCATTTTTGTCCCCTTCGGTCGCCCCTTGCGAGGCCTCTTGTGTCTCTTGGATCTCTTTGGCGGTGCGAAGCATTACGTTCACGCCTGCCGCCAGACCCAACATTATAAACAGCACCATAAACAAAGGCGTCGTGCCAAGCAGCACATCAAGCCCGTATCCGATGCCAAAGCCGATCCCTAGACCGGCCACCAATTCCGTCACCATCCGCCAGGCCTGATTGGCCATGGAATAGTGCTCCTCTTGGTGCTTCTTGCCGCCGCCCGGCCCTTTGGCCGCTTCAATCTTGGCTTCCAGCTCTTTTCGCTTCTGCTCAAGATCGGTTTCAGTCACGCAATTCGCCCCAGTTGGAGTTCATGGGGTTGGTATGTCGGCACGCCCCCCGAGTCAACACGCCGTTAACACGCCATCAAAGGCCGATATCTCTTTGATTTAAAGTTATAAAATCAGGACATCCATCGCGCGTGCGATTCCGCCGCAGGGCCTGTTGGCGCTAAATGGGCTGCATTTTCATATTCAACCAAAACGTTGAGTGTCCAAATGCTGCGTTTTCAACCCCTTTGGCGAAATGGCGCACCTTCTTGGATGATCCAATCGCGAAACATCCGAACCGCGCGCCGCCGTTCGGCCTGCGCCTCAAGGAGAAGCTGATACGAGCCGCCGCGCAGCCCGATGTCGAACAAACGGACCAGATCACCGCGCCGCACATGCCGCTCTGCCACATCCTCGGTGATCAACAAAACACCCAACCCTGCCAGAGCCGCCTCGATCGAAAGGCTGGCGCGCAACCGCCATTCCGGTGCAGGCACCTGATCCGGATCGACCCCAGCCGCGATAAACCAATCCCGCCACGGATCACCTCGGCGGTCGCGGTAGCGACGAAGGGTCACAAGCTCCGCGGGGTCGCTGATATGCCCAAAACGCTGTGGACAGCCATAGGCATAGACCGGCGCATTGGTAATGACATAGCTGATGTGCTCCGGTTGGCTGTGAATGACTGATCGGATCGCCACATCCGCCTCAAAGGCCCCAAGGTCCGCCAACATGCTTGACGCCTCGATGCGCGGCTCCACCTCGGGATAAGCCTCTAGAAACCGCGACAACCGCGGCATAAGCCAGTGTTGCGCAAAGGTCGGCTCACAGCTGATCGTCACAACACCCGACGCCCGGCCGGTCATTTCTTCTGTGGCTTCGGAAATCACATCAAAGACGGGCGAAACCCGCTGCAAGTATCCGCGTCCTTCGGCTGTCAATTCTACGCCACGCGCCACATCGCGAAACAATTGCACCCCAAGCCGCTGCTCCAATCCGCGCACATGGCGGCTGATCGAAGAATGGCTCACGGCCAGTTCTTCAGCCGCGCGACTAAAGCTGCCATGGCGCCCTGCCGCCTCAAAGGCACGCAGGGCATTTAAGGGGGGCAAACTCCGGGGCATGTCATATTTGTGCGTTTTTTGCACAAGAGATGTCAAGGAAGAGCATTTGCCAATGCGTTTAAAAATATGGTGAAAGAGAACATACTCACAAACACACAGGGCCTAAAAATGGCACATGACACAACACCCCGCTTCGTGCGGCGCTGGACGCTTGCACCCTTTTTCACCCTTTTGCGCTCCCTTTGGCCCAAGGAACATGACCCTATAGACGAGGTCCCCAAAGGGTTAAGCGACCACCACCTGCGCGACATCGGCTTCGGCGAGAATGAGATTTATCGCTATCGGCTCAACACCCGCGACCCGCATGGCTTTTGAACATCTGGCAAGAACGGTGTAACGATGCGCCATGACCAGCACACTCGACACCGTCTTTGCCGCTTTGGCCGACCCGACTCGCCGTCGCATTTTGTCGATGCTGCTTGAGGATGACATGGCCGTCACCGATGTGGCCGCCCCGTTTGACATGTCGCTGGCCGCGATCTCAAAACACCTGATGATCCTCGCCAATGCCGGATTGATCAGTCAGGAAAAACGCGGTCGGGTCAAATGGTGCAAGCTCGAGCCGGACGCGATGCGCGAAGCGTCGGTCTGGATGCAGGGGTTTGGCCAGTTTGAGCCGGTCAACCTTGATGCGTTTGAACGGTTTCTTGAGGTCGAACTGGCCGAGCCATCAGACACACCATCAAAGGACGGCCCGCAAGATCAAGCCGATGCCACCTGAGGCTCCTCATCCTTGAGCAACAAGGCCAGCGCCAGCACCGTCAGAGCAACACCGGGCAAAACCATGCCGGACGGAACCTCGCGCCCCAAGGCCAACTCCCATAATATCACCCAGCTTGGGACCAAATATGTATAGGCCATGACCTTGGCACTCGGTAGGCGTAGCGCCGCGTACCGCAACGCCAAAAACGTCAAACCTGTCGCGGCGATTGCGGTGTAAAAGATCGTGACCCAAACGATGTTCGGCATGTTAACCCAATCCGCCGCCACAAGGTTTGAGCCCGCCCAAAGACACAGGATAATCGCTCCGGCCCCCAAAACACCGGTGGTAAAGGCCAACGCCGGTTCCCCCCGGCTTAGCACCCGCACCAAAGGCGCATAAAGCGCATGTGCGATGCAGCCCCAAAAATAGATCATCTCGCCTTTGCCGATTTCAAACCGCATCGCCAAGGCCGGATCACCGCGAAAGATCACCCACAAGGCCCCAATCCCGCCAATCACAATCGCCAAGGCCATGCGCGGAGTCGTGATTTGTCGGATCAGAATACAACCAAACAATGCCGTGAGCGCCGGGTTAAGCGTGAAAACCGCCGCCATGCTCACCGGTGCAGCGGTCTTCAACCCCTCGAACATTGTGACAAAGTAAAAGGCGAATAGCCCGGCAAGAACAAAGTAGCGCCACGGCGCGTTCCAAACCTGACGGCTCATCCCGCCGGTGATCCAGGCCGCGAGGCCCATCATCACACTGGCCACCACAAAACGCACCGCGTTTAAAACCTCGGGCTCAATGTGCCCGGCCGTCATGCCGCCAAGCGAAAAGGAACCCGCAACGAGGGCCGAAAAACCCAACATCGCCAAATGTCCGCGCTGCGGGTCAGTCAGCCGTTGGTTCATGCGTCAAGCTCTTTGGCGCTGTATTCTTTTAGATGTTTGAGGAACGCCTGAACTTTGGCGGTGCGATGCAAGTCCACATGGGTCACCAACCACATCGGCGCGCTCCAATCCTCCTCAGGGGCCATGACCTGAACCAACTCGGGGTGTATCGCCGCTTCGCTTACCCGCAAAAACCCGATCCCGGCACCGGCCAAAATCGCATGAACAAGCGACCGCCAATCGGTTCCGCGGAACATCACATTGTCAAAGGGCACATGCTTCATCAGCCACACCTGAAACGGGGCGCGCGTGTCTTCACTGTCCTGACCAACAAAGCGATGATCCTTTAGATCAGCGGTGGTTTTTGGCATTCCATGCTCGGCGATATAGCTTTTGCTGGCATAAAGCGCGATTGGTTGCCGAATAAAGGGCTGAACAACATTGTCTGGCTCTGAAGGCACCGAACCGGCGCGCAATGCCACATGGGCTTCGCCATATTCCAGGCGGAAAAGCCGATCACCGGTTAGAAACCGCACCACAACGTCGGGGTATTTGCGTTGAAAGCTGGCCAATGCGGGAACCAAAAGCGGCGCAAAAGATGCAATTGAGGTCACCATCAATTCACCGGTCACATCATTGCCGCGCCCTTTGATCCGACCTTCGAGTTGCGAAAACTGATCATCGGTGGTTTGGGCCACACGCAACAGGTCATCACCGGCTTCGGTTGGCGTATATCCACGCGTGTGTCGTTGAAAAAGCTTCACGCCTAGCCGCAACTCCAGGGAATCAATATGGCGAATAACCGTGGCGTGATGCACGCCCAAACGCTCTGCCGCTCCGCTCACTGTCCCCATTCGGGCCACATGAAAAGCTGTCCGGATTTCGTCCCAATTCTGCATAGCACCCTCGCCTTAGGATTTTTCTTTATGAAAAGGAATTCGGCCTTCCCAACCAGATTACAAGCCCTACGCGGAACTCTCCTGACAAAAAGAAACAGCGGCCTGCTACCAGACCGCTGTCTCCAAAAACTTTGACGTATGACCGGGTAAATTCCTCAGCCATATTGCCAGTGCTTAGTCGGTACCCGAAGAAGCTGCCAGAGCGGCACCAACGAGGATAACACCAGCTGCTGCTGCAACGGCACCAGTGGCCCCAAGACCCGAAGAGGAAGCTGCAACTGGAACAGCGTCATATACATCATCTACAACGTCTTCGACGGGGGCGTCCATGCCACCGGCGGATGCTGCAGTTGCAACGGCGGCCGAAACCAGCACAGAAGCGATCAGCTTTTTCATTTTCAATACTCCATCATGAATAGCGACTTCAGGGCGATTCGTAGCGGATTTGGCTAGAAACTACCAGCGAAATTCCGTGGCAGATGTGTTGTTTGGCGATAACCCACCTATTGCGTGCGCGTTTTGCAACGGTCAGATAAAACTGTCAGTATCCGTTTTACCACTCAAAAGCCCCTCAACTTGACTCTATTCCCTCATCGGCGTACACCGCACCCACTATCCGGGAGAGTTGTGTCTTCCGGTCCCTTGGGCTTGCCCGGGATCGCCCTCCGTCAGCGCGTTGCGCCCACGGGGGCCATCATGCTTTGGGCTCAAGTCCTGTAGCAAGGGGGTACCACGACGCGGCTGCGGTTCTTACATGATCCACAGTCATTATAATATACGGCACAAGGAGGCCGCCACATGTTTGAAAATCTATCCGAGCGCCTAGGCGGCGTCTTTGATCGGCTGACCAAGCAGGGTGCGCTGTCTGCCGACGATGTCAAAACCGCCATGCGCGAAGTGCGCGTTGCCTTGCTTGAGGCGGACGTTTCGCTCCCGGTTGCGCGTCAATTCATCAAAGCAGTCGAGAAGAAAGCCACCGGGGCCTCAGTGACCAAATCGGTGACGCCGGGCCAACAGGTTGTCAAAATCGTCCATGACGAATTGATTGCCGTTTTGGCCGGCGAAGGCGAACCCGGTTCGTTGAAAATCGACAGCCCGCCGGCCCCAATCCTAATGGTCGGCCTGCAAGGCTCGGGTAAAACCACCACCACCGCGAAACTGGCCAAACGCCTAAGCGAACGTGACGGCAAAAAGGTCCTGATGGCCTCGCTCGACGTCAATCGCCCGGCGGCGATGGAACAGCTCGAAATCTTGGGCAAGCAAATCGGCGTGGCAACATTGCCAATCGTCAAAGGCGAAGACCCGGTTGCCATCGCCAAACGCGCCAAGACCCAAGCGTCCTTGGGCGGTTATGACGTCTATATGCTCGACACCGCGGGTCGTTTGTCGATCGACGAAGAGCTGATGGCTCAGATCGAAGCCGTCCGCGATGTTGCCAACCCGCGCGAAACGCTGCTGGTGGTCGATGGCCTGACCGGTCAGGACGCCGTGCACACCGCCGAGAACTTTGATGACCGCATCGGTATTTCCGGCGTTGTTTTGACCCGTATGGATGGCGATGGGCGCGGTGGTGCGGCGCTGTCGATGCGTGCCGTCACTGGCAAACCGATCAAATTCGTCGGCCTTGGCGAAAAGATGGACGCGCTCGAAACCTTCGAGCCGGACCGTGTTGCGGGCCGCATCCTTGGCATGGGTGACATCGTCGCCCTCGTCGAAAAAGCCCAATCCACCCTTGAGGCCGAGCAAGCCGAGCGCATGATGAAGCGCTTTTCCAAAGGTCAGTTCAACATGAACGACCTCAAGATGCAGCTTGAACAGATGATCAAAATGGGCGGCATGGAGGGCATGATGCAAATGATGCCGGGCATGGGCAAAATGGCCAAACAAGCCGGTGACGCGGGCATGGATGACAAGGTGCTGAAACAGCAGATTGCCTTGATCCAATCCATGACCAAACGCGAACGTGCCAACCCACAATTGCTTCAGGCAAGCCGCAAAAAGCGCATCGCCAAAGGCGCCGGCATGGAGGTCTCTGACCTCAATAAATTGCTAAAAATGCAGCGCCAAATGTCTGATATGATGAAGAAAATGGGTAAAATGGGCAAAGGTGGAATGCTCAAACAAGCCATGAAGGGCATGATGGGCAAAGGCGGTGGAGGTCTGCCGGGTGGCATGGATCCCTCGCAAATGGACCCGGCCGCCATGGAAGCCGCCGCCAAACAGCTTGGCGCGAAAATGCCCGGCGGTCTGGGTGGCATGCCCGGCATGGGCCTCCCCGGTGGCCTCTCCGGCTTTGGCAAAAAGAAATAACCTTTCATCGCGTCCAATAAACTCCTGCCGGAAGTTCCGGCATCCCCTAACTCGCTATGGTCAAACCAAAATGAACCCCGCTCGTACCCTTCAAACCCCGCGCTTGCAGCTTCGCCTGCCAGTTGCCCGCGATCTGCCGGTTTACACCGCTTTCGCGACAAGCGCGCGTGCGAAAACGGTCGGCGGCCCGTTCGAAACCGCGCAAGCGTTCGACAAACTTGCGGCCATGATCGGCCATTGGGAATTGCGTGGCTGGGGCCGTTACGTCATCGAGCTAGACGGGCGTGCCATCGGCCATTGCGGCCCGCTGGATACCTTTGGCGGCACACCGGAAATGACATGGACACTCTGGGATGCCACTGCGATGGGGCAAGGCTTCGCCACCGAAGCGGTCCAAGAGGTCATTCGCCACCTGTTTGACGATTGCGGTTGGAGCGATGTCAAAATCTGTATCGATCCAGCCAATGACGCCTCGCATCGGATGGCGCAACGGATCGGCGCGCAGGCGGTTAACGTGCCCGGGCCCGCCCGTTGGCCCGAGGCCAAAACCTATACGCTAACGAGGAACGCTGCCTGATGCCTGCTCCGATCCTCGACACGCCGCGCCTGCGTTTGCGCCCACATGTCATGTCCGATTTCGACGCCTTTGCGACCTTCTTCGAAGGCCCGCGCGCGGCCCATATGGACAAGCCGCAAAATGCCACGCATCTTTGGTATGGCCTAAGCTCCGAAGTCGGAAGCTGGGACCTTGTCGGATTTGGCGGTTGGGCCATCGAAACCCGTGACGGCCAGCTGATTGGCCAAGTCGCAATCACCAAACCACCTCATTTCGCTGAACGTGAAATCGGCTGGATTCTGTTTGATGGCTACGAAGGGCAAGGCTACGCCCTCGAAGCCGCAACCGCAGCTTTGCATTGGGCATGGGAACAGGGCATGGACACCCTCGTGTCTTATATCGAAAAAACCAATGGCCGCTCGATCGCCTTGGCGGAACGCCTTGGCGCGACGCTCGATCCAAACGGCAAGACCTATGACGATGATGATCTCGTCTACCGCCATAGCCCCGACATAGATGGCAATCCGGAGGCCTACGCATGATCGCCTCCCTCGCCCCAAGCACCCAAATTCCGTGCACGGAATTTGCAAAATCCATGCATGGATTTTCGCCTGCCTCACGGGGGACAGCATGACCCTGACCCAAGCCCCCATTCTGGAAACTGAGAACCTGATCCTGCGCGGTCCCGAGAAATCCGACGCCGAGGCGGTGATCACCTTCCTGCTCGACCAAGAGCGCGCCGAAGGTTTCGGAGCCTCGCCCAATCGCGGCGACGCCTGGCGCTGGTTTTCCCTCAATGTCGGCCATTGGCATTGGCACGGCTACGGCTATTTCGTCATCGAAGACAAAGAGACCGGCAAACCCGCTGGCATCTGCGGTATCTGGAACCCCGAAGGCTGGCCCGAGCCGGAAATCGGCTGGGTTGTTTTCGCCGGATTCGAAGGCAAAGGCATCGCCTATGAGGCCGCCCTGCGCGTGCGCCGTTACGCCTATGAAGACCTGCGTTTTACCACGCTGACCTCCAACATTGTCCCCGACAATGCCCGCTCCAAGGCGCTCGCCAAACGGCTGGGGGCGCAATACGAACGCACCTATGACAACGTCAATATGGGCGTCGATGAACTCTGGCGCCATCCAAGCCCGGACGAGGTGCTGTCATGACCCGCGCTTTGCACACCGACCGTCTGATCCTGCGTCGCCCCAATGGCTCAGACGCGGCGGCAACAACGGCCTTTTACCAAACCGAACGGTCGCAATTTGTCGGCGGTAACGTCCCTGAATTCCGCGCCTTTTCCAACTTCTGCGCCATGCTTGGCCATTGGGAGGTCCGCGGCTTTGGCCTCTGGGCGGTCACCACCAAAACCAGCGACGACATCATCGGCCTTGTTGGCCCCTACTATCCACAGGGCTGGCCAGAAACCGAAATCGGTTGGCTGATGTTTGACGGCTCCGAAGGTCGTGGCTACGCCGCCGAGGCCGCAAAAGCCGCCATCGCCGACGCGCGAACCCGGCTTGGCTGGACCGACATCGTGCACTACATCGCGCCGCAAAATGCACGCTCTATCACGCTGGCCGAACGGCTTGGTGCGCGCCAAGACCCAAATGCCACCGTCCCAAAGCCCGAAGACCCCTGTCTCGTGTATCGCCAACCGGTGGAGGCGTCATGAGCGACAAGCCCATCCTTGCCCCCTGCGAAAAGCACCGCCCCGGCCCAGCGGCACGGCAGGCGGCGCGTCTTGGCGGCAAAATCCCATCGCTCGACACCCGGCGGCTGCAAATTCGCGCCCCGCGCATCTACGACTTCAAAGCCTATGCCAAGATCATGGAAAGTGATCGCTCCATCCTGATGGGTGGCCCGTTTTCACGCAAAGAAGCCTGGGCTGAATTCACCAGCTATTCGGCGCTCTGGATGCTGCATGGCCACGGCCTTTGGACCATCGACGCACAAACCACGCCGTCGGCTGGGTTCATCCTCTTGGGCTATGAATACGACGATCCCGAACCGGAACTCGGCATTTTCCTTACCGACGATGCCGAAGGTCAGGGCATAGCCGAAGAGGCGATGATTGCCGTGCGCGACTATGCCTTTGAGGCGCTGAAATGGGACAGCGTCGCGTCCTTTGTCGATCAAGACAATGATCGCTGTATCAAGCTGATGGAACGTCTCAACGCCACGCGCGACACCGAGGCCGAAGCCACCATTAGTGACGACGGCCACACCCTCGTTTATCGCCACTCGGCCAAAGGAGCTGCCTGATGGGACACCGCGATATTCCCGTCCTCGAAACCAACCGCCTTGTGCTGCGCGGCCCGGATCCCGAGGATTATCCAGACTTCAAAGCCACCTTTGCCTCCTATCGCTCGCGTTTTATGGGCGGTCCTTTGAACGCCTATGAAACCTGGATGCTCTACGCCGCCGAAATCGGCCATTGGGAAATCCGTGGTTATGGCATGTGGATGATCCACCTCAAGGAAACCGACGAAACCGTTGGCATGGCCGGTGGCTGGTTCCCGGCGCAATGGCCCGAACGCGAAATCGCTTGGATCATCTGGCCCAATCAATCGGGTCGTGGCTATGCGCTTGAGGCCGCTGATCGCGTGCGCCGCTATTTCTACCACGACCTCGGCTGGGACACCGCCGTGTCCTATATCGACCCGAAAAACCTCGAAGCGATCCGGCTTGCCGAACGTCTGGGCTGTACCAAAGACCACGCTGCGCCAACCGTTGATGGCCATGATGCTGTCTATCGCCACCCGACTCTGGACCAACTGCAAAGCCAGCTGGGCCATGGCATCGACATGGAAATCGCGCATTACGCCGATCCGCTCTTCAAACCGAAAGGCTGGGCTCTTGACTGATGTGACCAATCAAAACGACGCCACTGCCCGTGCCGCCAAGGTGCTAATGGGGCACCGCGATAGCATCGACAGGCTCGATGCCATCCTCGTCTATACATTGGGCGAGCGGTTCAAACACACTCAGGCCGTTGGGGTGCTCAAGGCACAGCACGACCTCCCGCCCTCAGACCCCGCGCGCGAAGCCAAACAGATCGCGCGGCTCGAAGCCCTTGCGGATCAGGCCAATCTGGACCCTGAATTCGCCAAGAAATTCCTGAACTTCATCATTCAGGAAGTCATTCAACACCACAAACAACATCAATCGTGAATTCGGGCTGCGCCTCAGCAGCCCAAACGCCATCTAAGGAGAATAACCATGGCTATCAAAATTCGTCTCGCCCGCGGCGGTTCCAAAAAGCGCCCCTTCTACCGCATCGTAGCGGCAGACAGCCGTATGCCACGTGACGGCCGCTTCATCGAAAAGCTCGGCACATACAACCCACTGCTGCCTAAAGACAGCGAAGAGCGCGTGAAAATGGACATGGAGCGTGTTCAGTACTGGCTTGGCGAAGGCGCACAGGTCACCGACCGCGTATCGCGTTTCCTCGAAGCCGCTGGCGTCGTTGACAAAAAAGAGCGTAACAACGCCAAAAAAGGTGCTCCAGGCAAAAAAGCCGTTGAGCGCGCCGAAGAAAAAGCCGCCAAAGCGGCAGACGCCGCCGAAGCAGCAGCAGCCGCATCCGAAGAGTAATCTTCGCGGTTGTCGATTTGGGTCCGGCGGTCACACTGCCGGGCCCTTTTTGTGTCTGACCACTTGGCCTGAAAGGGGTGTGTCATGTTCCGCCTGATCCGGCTTGTTATCTTTGTGATGTTTGCATTTTTGGCTGGCATCCTGTTTGAGCGTGACAATCAGAAAAACCTTTGCGATCAATCAGGGGGCATTTGGGCCGATGGCCTGTGCACGATTGCGCAATGACACAACCAATAGATTTGGGGGCACGCACATGGATGATCTGATCTGTGTTGGCACAATTTCCGGCGCCTTTGGCGTTCATGGCGAGGTGCGGATCAAGAGTTTTACCGCCGATCCACAGGCCATCGCCGATTATGCGCCTCTGACGACCGAAGACGGCAGTCGGGCCTTTGATGCCCTGCAAATCACCCGGTCGCTTAAGAATGGTTTTGCCGCGCGCATATCTGGTGTAGCCACCAAGGAAGAGGCCGACGCGCTCAAAGGCACGAAGCTTTTCGTGCCGCGCGACACGCTCCCCAATCTCCCGGACGACGAGTATTACCATACCGATCTGATGGGGCTTGAGGTGGTTGATACCGGCGGCAACCCG
Source organism: Pelagimonas sp. (assembly GCF_058892305.1). NCBI lineage: Bacteria > Pseudomonadati > Pseudomonadota > Alphaproteobacteria > Rhodobacterales > Roseobacteraceae > Pelagimonas > Pelagimonas sp. The sequence goes on along the minus strand of NZ_JBZXVN010000052.1, from coordinate 52,578 downwards.
CTTGGCATCGTTCACTCTGTACTCAACCACGGTGCCGCTGACCTGCTCGAACTCAAGGTGCCGGGGCAAAGCAAAACCGTTTTGCTCCCCTTTACCCTTGCCGCTGTGCCGACCGTTGATCTTGCATCCGGTCGCATCGTTGCCGACCCGCCCGAGGGTTTGTTTGACTAATCAACCCGGCGACGGAGGGGGACTCTGTTGCCCAGCTTGCTGGCGATAGATTCTCTCAATTTTGTATTTCTTCGACACATTCCCGATGAAACCTGCACAATCCCTCACCAGCGCGACGACCTTGCACAGTTCCGCAACAAACGCGTTCAGGTTTGGCGATTTCGACCAACATAGCGCCACAATGTCAGTCTAATTTTAGCCTTAATCGAAAGATTGACGTTAGAAAATGGACGAGACCAAGTGCATCGCATAATTTTGACCTTTTTGGCCCTTGGCCCTGCGCTGTTTGCGGCGTTTCCTGTGTCCGGCATCGCGATTGCGGTCGGCGGTTTGGGGAGCGCCTATGCGCTTGTTGCCTCGTTGCGCCCCCAACCGATCCGCGTCTCGCGCATTTCAACGGGGGGGAGCCGCGCCACCACGCTTTTGCGCGCCCCGTTGTCCAAATCCGAACGCGCCAAACTACCCGGTCAGACCGAACTCTCACGTCGCCTGATGCGCATCCTCACCTCTGCCAATGACTATCAGCCCCCCGGCTTTCCCCTCGACCGCGACACCGCCATCGCCCGCACCCTTATGGGGTTCATGCAGGGTTGGAAAACCCAAGACATTGCCAAACTGACCGAGCTTCAGCGCGCGGAACTACATCTTATCAACACCTTGCTGCGCACCACTCCGGGTGACGCTGGCCGCCTTGCACAACTTTTTGCCCGCCCTGATACCATGCTGGACCTGCGCGACGAAATTGACATGATTGCCCTGCGCCGCGCGGCCTTTGACCGTGATTACAACGCCTTTCTGGCAACCCAAAACATCTGGGATACAAACACCGGCCCTCGCCCGTTGCTCAACGCGCTCACCTCCATGCCCGCCGAGGATATCGACCTCTGGCATCATGTGGTTGTCCATCACGATCTGCGGGACCCGGCCCAACGTGCGGCCGCCTTGTGGTGTTTGCAAAAACCGACCTGTGACCGCGCAACTTTGGCGGCCTATTTTGGCCGGTTGACCAAAGATCACTTCCTACGCAGCCCCGAAGCCCAAGCCGATCCCGCCTATCTCTCCGCCGTTCAAGGGTTGATTCAGGGCTGGAACAACGGCTTTTACAAATCACACGAACTTGCGCTTATAGCACCCGATACGGTTGCAACGCTTCAACCGTTTTTCGACATCGAGTTGAACCTTCTGCTTGAGCAAACCGGAGCAATTTGGCCTAGCCCGCATTGTATCTTTATCGAATTTGATGGCCGCCCGCCACGCCCCCGCGACCATTGGGATTTGCGCACTGGTCAACTCTCCGAGCCGCCACGTCAACAAGACTATTTCGAAAGCGCCTTTGAGGCGATCTGATCGCATTGCTTGCCCCGCATTGCCCCAACGGATAGGACGGGCGCAAAGCAGGATCCGATATGTCAGACGAAACGCCCAAGACCACCGCGCAACAACCGAACAAATCCTATGGCCGCAAGACCATTCGCCCGACGTTGCAACCGCGCGAATTGATGAGCCACGCGCCCGATTTGGCGCGGGCGTGGCAGGCCCATATCATCACCCTGTTTCCCGAGGCCTTTCCCGGTGTGTTGGGCGAAAGCCTAACTGGTAAGGCGATCAAAGACGGCAAGTGGCAGCTCACAACCACAGATCTACGCCTCTTTGGCGAGGGCAAGCACCGCAACGTTGATGACACGCCCGCCGGTGGCGGCGCGGGCATGGTTTTGCGCCCCGATGTTATGGGGCGCGCCATTGATCACGCCTTGAAACGCGCACCCGGTCCGCTGGTTTATCTGTCTCCACGGGGCAAACGCTTTGATCAACAAATGGCGCGGGATTGGGCAACCTTGCCCGGTATCACCATGATTTGCGGTCGGTTCGAAGGGATCGACCAACGGGTGATTGACCATTACAATATTGCCGAAGTCTCGCTCGGGGATTTTGTGCTCACCGGTGGCGAAATTGCCGCGCAAGCCATGCTTGATGCCACCGTTCGCCTATTGCCCGGCGTCTTGGGCAATGCAGATAGCACGGTGGATGAAAGCCATTCGGATGGGCTTCTTGAACATCCGCAATACACCCGCCCCGCGACCTGGAATGACCGCGCCATTCCAGATGTTTTGATGTCCGGGCATCATGGCAAGGTGGCTGAATGGCGACGCGCCATGAGCGAAGACATCACCCGCCAACGACGCCCCGACCTTTGGGCCAAACATCTCGGAAAAACCACGGACTAGGCGGTTTGCGGAAATCGTGCCAAAGTCGTTTCATTGAAATGTGATTACTGCGCGACTTTGAAAAGGATTAGCCATGTTCCGCCTGCTTGCTCTGGCCGTTATGATGCCCTCCGCCACTTTGGCCTTTGAACACATGGTCGAATATCGGTTCAATGGGGCGGAAATCCAGTCCTTCACCGCCCATGTGCCCGAGCCCGAGGACCCCTGGACGATAGACCTTTCTCTCGAAAGCGAGGCCTTTGGGCCCAGTCAGTTGGTGATTGAAACGGATGGTGACTATGACGATTGCGTTTCGCTTTTGAATATCCACAAGGGCGATGCGACAACGGATTTTGTCATCCGGATGCATATGAATGCCTTCACGATGAACGGTGTTTTGATGGTGGAATGTTCAACCCGGCATCGTCCGTAATCCGACATGTCCGATCCGATTATCCGGCGTGCCCGACGCGGCGATCTTCAGGCCATCGTTGACATGCTAGCGGACGATCCGCTTGGTGCCGCGCGAGAAGCGGCAGGCCCTCCGGCCGATCCCGTCTATGACGCCGCTTTTGATGCCATCGACAGAGACCCAAATCAATTTCTGGCGGTGGCCGAACTCAACGATGATGTGGTGGGTGTTTTGCAACTCAGCTTCATTCCCGGATTGTCGCGTCGCGGGGCATGGCGTGGTCAAATAGAAAGCGTTCGCATTCACTCAAAAGCCCGAGGTTTGGGACTTGGCCAACGGTTATTTGACTGGGCCATTCACACCTGCAAAAGCCGGGGCTGCTCACTGGTGCAACTGACGACCGACAAATCCCGCCAAGACGCCCAGCGTTTCTATGAACGTCTGGGGTTCACCGCATCCCATTTGGGCTACAAACGAGACGTGTAAATTTTCTCTGGCAGGCGGTGTCCAGAGACGATCATGTCACGACGTTTGCCTTCGGCAAAAAATCTCATATTGCAAAGGCATTTAACGCAAGTTGGAGCGAAGTGCGTCACCCCTTTCACACAGAGAGACATGCCCAATCTCGATCACTCGGCTGCCTTTGCAAGGAAACCAACCCTCCCTGCGAAAGCACGCTCCCCTGATAGCTCTCTCTTGTCCGTACTGCGCGTCACAATTTAATAGGTCCAGATTCTAAGACTGGAGGCTGTCCGCCAGCACTTCTTTCAAGGTATCTAGCCGCACCGGCTTGCCTATAAAGCCGGAAAAGCCCGCCACATCACATTCTTCTCGCTGGGCGTTAGAGACATTTGCCGTGACCGCGATGACTTTTGGGCCATCCGGGGCCAGCATCCGAGATATCTCTTTGGTTGCCGTAACACCGTCCATTTTCGGCATGTTAATGTCCATCAGGATGACGTCATAGTGGCCGGTTTCCGCCTTTTCGATACACTCAAACCCATCATGGGCAACTTCACAGCTTAGCCCGCAATGCTTCAAAAGCTTTTGCAGAACCTTGATGTTGATCGGCTCATCATCCGCAACAAGGATGCGTGGTTGTCCTTCGCCATCTTGTGAGTTGGTCATGCCGCATCCTTTTCGTTTTGAGTGTTTTCGTGATCGCTCGCGGCGATCTGTGTGGGCAGGATCAACGCAAAGGTTGAGCCAGTGCCAAGTTCGCTATCCAGCGTGATCTCGCCTTTCGCTTCGCGCACGATCCCCATCGCAATGGCAAGGCCAAGACCGGTGCCTCCAGCTTTGCGGCTGGACGAACTGTCGCCTTGGGTAAATCGCTCAAAAATTCGACCGCGGTGCTCTTCGGCGATGCCGGGACCGGTGTCAGAGACAAAGACCCGCAACGTGACGTCTTGCCTATCGTCGGGCCGTTCAAGAACCGCTTGCACGCTCACGCCGCCGGTTTGGGTGAATTTCACCGCGTTTCCAACGAGGTTCACCAACACCTGGCGTAGTCTTTTGTGGTCGCCAAGAATGTCGGGCAGGTCCCGCGGTACGGAAACGTCAAGATCTAGCCCTTTGTTCTTGGCCATGACTGTTGCAAAGCTTGTTGCGTCCTTCACAAGTTGTGCAACGTTCACAGGCTCTTGGATCATACGAAGGGCCCCGGCCTCAACTTCGCCAAATGTCAAAATCTCGTCGATCAAGGCCATCTGCCCGTCAGCGCAGGACACCAAAATGTCGACCATTTCCTGATCGTCGTCTTCCAAATCACTATGAGCCAACAGCTGCGCTGCGCCGATGATCCCATTCATTGGGGTGCGCAACTCATGGCTGATGGTCGCTAAAAACTGTGTTTTGGCCATATCGGCGGCCCGTGCCGCGGCTGCTTCTTTTTCAAGGTTTCTTTTGGTTTGGATGATTTGACGGACGAGGGGTTTGACCACGCCAAACCATGCAAGAAGCGCCGCAAATAGAACGATCCCCAAGACCGCAAAGGTTAGCAATTCCGGCACTTTACCGGTGCGGAAAACCGTTTCTTGTAAAACTTGGCGCACGCTGGACAAGTGTGCATCTGGCAAAGCATCTGCAGCGGCCCAAAACCGCTCAATGCTTGCTGGATCACGCGAGCCATCCACAAAAATCGGAGCCCCTGCGATCAAAACCGCTCCAATTGACGCTTCGAGAGATAGGGCCTCACCATTTATGAAAGACCACTTATCTTCTTCCCAAAGCTGAACCAATTCATCGGGCATCTCATGCCCGTACAACCCCATGCTGGTGCTCAACTCAGCGGGCTGCACACCCAATCTTTCTGTCAACGTCGACAGAGCCTCGCGTTCAGGCGTGTCATTGTCTCCGAAGATTTCCGCCCCATCGGGGTCGGCGGCACGCAACGCACTAAAAAGCCCGACACCATCAACGAAGGTCTCTTTAAGATGCTCGGTAACGCCACTCCGCCCGGCCTCGATCCTAGCGACATCACCTTCCATTTGTGTGACGTGCTCGATGAGATTGCCAAGGACCATCGTATAGCGCGCGCTATCCGCCGCCTCATGGTGCAAGTAAACCGAAGCCCCGCTTGCCGCAAACAAGGGAAGCAACAAGACCGCCAAGGCCAGAAACACACGTCGTCGCACATGCAAGACGCTGCTTGCGCGTTCAACCGGCTGAGCGGCAGAAAGGTCTTGTTTCATAGTGCCTCCGACAGGTTTTCGCACGGGTTTGCTCCGCCCAGATCCCGCCCAGATCCCGCTCGGCCTGCTTGAAACTGATCAAAGAAGGTTTCAGCGTCGTTAAAATAACCAGTTGCTTTGACTGTACCCCCGCATCTCGGGCGAATTTTGCCGTTTAAGTTCCGCCAATTTGAACGACCCCATCGCGCCGACGCCAAACCAAAGCCAACCGGCCCTATGTTAGGGCCTTGGTTCCCCCTCTCTGCTCAAATGCCCCGCAATCAATGTCACAAGCCTGTTGTGGATTGCGCTGCGCGATTGCCCCCCTGCATCTTCACACAAGGGGTCAAGCTCGCCCTCGCGCTCCAGAATCTGGGGCCCCGCTGGCTTGCACTCTGCAAGGAAACTGAAATGGCTCGCATCGGGAACAATCTGATACGTTGCTTGTGGAATCCGCTCTGCGGCCGGGCGCGCATAGACCCCGGCGGGCACTTTGTCTTCGTCACCTAGGTTGATCACATGCACAGGAATATCAATCGCCGACAGGCTGTCTTGGGTTAGCGTGCTCACAATTCCGGGGTCTACAATCACGGCCCGCGACACCCGGTGATCTCGCAAATCCTGCGAGGCCGGGGATAGGTCCATCTCATGTAAATCCACGCCAAAATGCGCAAGGAAGGCACAATCAGACATGCCATGATCGGTGCTATCACAAAACCGTGCTAGCCGCGCGGGATCGACACGCGCTCCGGCAATTGCCATGGCCGTATAGCCCCCGGCCGAAAACCCAAGCATCGCGATGCGTGTCACGTCGATATAGGGATAGGCATCCGGATTGCCGGTTATCTCATCCAACACGGCCGAAATATCCGCTGGTCTTTCCCAAACACGCACCGCTGCCTTGGCCGAGGCATTGCCGGTTGTGGTGCCGGGGTGGTTGGGCAACACAACCACAAAACCAAGCTCAGCAAGCCGTGAAGCAATCCAACCAAACTGACCCGCATTGCCCCCGGCCCCATGGGACACAAGCACAAGCGGGAACCGGCCCTTTTGCGGCGGGGCACGTCGTCCGGCTTCACGTCCATAAAACACACCGTTGCCCCCAACGGTAATCGCCTTTCCGCCCGGCATGGCGGGGTACCAGATGTGAAACCCAAGGTTGTCGTCACGGATCGGAGCATAGGCAGACCCCTGCGTAAAACCCGCGCTTCCACCATAGGCGGGGCGCAGAATTTCGTACCCGCCCCAACCGGCCACCCCGACCATGGCCAACAAGGCGATCCCTTTTGCAAATGTTCTGACACTCGGCATAACAGCTCTCCTTTTTCGGATGCGCAAGTTCTGCCCTTGATGTGGCCCACTCCTCTAAAACTGGCGTCCTAAAACGCGATAAAGGTCGTCCTTAGACGCGTTTCAGGATATTGATCCGACACGAAAAACGGCATTGGTCACGGCTATATGGTATTTGTTCCCCTTCCTTTGTTTGCCACTTTGGTTTTGGCATTTGTCTGCGCGCATTTTGTGATGAACCGCGATATGTCGGCTCGCCCGCATCAGCTTTTCGCCGGACTCATGGCCCTATATGCGGTGCAATCTTTGCTGGTCTCGCTGCGCTGGGGCTATGGGGTTGAACCGGCGGCGGGTCTCATGGCGATCCTTGCCCCGATCCTGCCTGCGATGGCCTATATCGCTTACAAAACACTCTTCGGCCAAAACGGCGCACGGCGGCTCTGGCCTTTGGCCATCATAGCGCTCAATTGGATCGTTTTTGCCGCTGTGCCGGATTTGGCCGATGTCGTGATCCTTGTGACCTATCTTGGGTTTGGTGGCATCCTCTTGTGGCTGTTTTGGCACGGAGAGGATCAGCTCACCTTGTCCCCCATTGGCGGTGGGCGCGACATCCTCGCCGCGATGGGTCTGACCGGGGCGGCTTTGGTCGCATCTGGGTTGACGGACCTTTATGTCGTCTATGATTTCGTCTCCAACGACGGGCGCAATGCGGCTTTGGTTTTGACCTTTGCGCAAACGGCTTTGGTTTTGGTCATTGGTGTTTCGGCTGTGTTTGGCCAAGCCGCCGATGCCGACAAACCAGCCGCCGAACGCGCGCCTGTTCCGGAGGATCAATCGCTCCCAAATGCCACCGGCGCCGACGAAGACATCCTAAACCGTCTCGCATTGCTGTTTGACCGCGACAGGCTGCACCTGACCGATAATCTAAGCGTGCGGCGGTTGTCGCGGCGCTTGCGCGTTTCGGACCGGCAGGTGTCACAGGCGGTGAACCGCATCAAAGGCATAAGCGTATCGCAATTTGTAAACGAGCATCGCGTCAAGGAAGCCTGCCGTTTGCTCCGCGAAACGGACGACACCATTTTGCATGTGTCGCTTGCCTCTGGCTTTGCGACCAAATCCAATTTCAACCGAGAGTTCTCGCGCGTGACCGGGCAAACCCCATCGCAGTGGCGCGCCGCCACCCCGCCGTCGGCTGGGGTCTGACCTCACGGTTTTGTGATCCGGATTTGCCGGGGCGCGCGCGGTGCGTTCCCGCCTTTGGGGCAAACTGTACCAAACTCGGGTCGAATCGGGCGGATTGGTCAATTGGGTGTCGCAGATGGCCGAAAACACTCTGGGGCAATCTCCCCCAAACCCCGCTGGAATCGAACGGATTGGTCGGGGAAAACGGGCCCACGCAACGGAGTTAACGATGCGAACGCTTTGGTCGCCAAACGGGCATTTCACCCTTGCTTTAAAGGGGTCTGCGGCCTATACGGGCGCATCTTAACGGCATCGGGGCGACTCGAGTTCGTAGGATATCCGGGGTCCTCATCTGGGGCCCCAGACAAACAAAGAACAGCTGGTGTATCTTTTTTCCTTTTGGGATCAAAGCTCTGGCCGGACATTATCCGCGGGCAAACCGCGACGTACATGAAGGAGAGATCAGATGGATCTGATCGCACAGCTCGAAGCGGAGCAAGTTGCTGCGCTGGGGAAAGACATCCCCGATTTTAAAGCCGGCGACACCATTCGCGTAGGCTTCAAAGTAACAGAAGGCACCCGTAGCCGTATCCAGAACTACGAGGGTGTTTGCATTTCTCGTAAGAATGGCAAGGGGATAGCCGGTTCTTTCACCGTTCGTAAAATCTCGTTCGGCGAAGGTGTGGAACGTGTGTTCCCTCTGTACTCGACCAACATCGAATCGATCGAAGTTGTTCGCCGTGGCCGCGTCCGTCGCGCCAAACTCTACTACCTGCGCTCGCGCCGCGGTAAGTCCGCCCGTATCGCAGAAGACACCACTTACAAGCCCCTCAAGGCCAAAGCGTAAGGATCGACGAGATGAAAAAAGATTTGCATCCCGAGTATCACATCATCACCGTCAAAATGACCGATGGTTCGACTTTCGAAACACGCACCACTTGGGGCAAAGAAGGCGACCAGCTGTCGCTTGATATCGACCCGACCGTGCACCCAGCTTGGACAGGCGGCAACTCTCGTCTCCTCGACCAAGGTGGTCGCGTTTCCAAGTTCAAAAAGAAATACGAAGGTCTTGGCTTCTAAGCCTTTTTACCTTCAAGCCGTTTCAAATGCCGCCCCTCGGGGCGGCATTTTTGCATCCGGTGCTTGACGACTGGTGCCAAGGCAGGGAAGCCAAATTTCGACCTGAGTACCACCGACGTCACCGGGCCTAGGGCTCATGACTCGCAAGCCTCCGGCATGAATGCGCGTGAACCCCAATACCATCGGCAACCCAAGGCCCGTCCCCTTGCCACGTACCTTGGCCGAATAGAAGGGTTGAACAACTTTGCTGATGTCGCGACTGGCAATTCCAGTCCCCGTATCCCCAACTTCGACCACCGCATACGGCCCCACCGCCACGCCAGCGCCATCCACCATGCCCAAATCCGCGTCCGCACGTCTAAATGCGGTACGAACGGTTAAAGTCCCGCCGTCTGGCATCGCATCCACGGCATTCACAACCAGATTAATCAAGGCTGTCATCAGCTGCGTTTCATCAACCCGCACGCCGAGAGGCCTGTCACTCATTTCTGTTATCACAACGATATTGTCAGGGATCAAACGTTGAGCGAGCTCCATCATTCTTGGAACGGTTTGGGATAGGTCCAAATCCGTACGGAAAGACGGGGCTTTGCGAGAATAGATAAGCAGCTGTTTCACAACGGCTTCTGCACGTTTGGCGGCATCAAAAGCATCGTCAAATGCGGCGTCACGTTCTGCCTGATCAGGCAGTTCCCGACAGAGTTCGAGATTGCCCAAAATCGCCGTTAGGGTGTTGTTGAAATCATGGGCAACGCCGCCTGCCAGTTCACCAATCGCGGCCATTTTCTGCTCCTGCACAGCACGTTCGACCGCCTCCAACTCTGCAAGTTTCGCCTTGCGTGCCATAACCAGCGCCTGCGCAAGATAACCAACCAGGATGAAGTTGGTGACAATCCCGCCCCATTTCGCCAACAGGTTTTCAGCCGGAGGTCGGTACCAGAAAACAGCAACATACATGGCACAGACGACTGCAATTTCGCCCCAAACCAAAAAGCGTATCGTGTCGCCACGCCGAACCAAAAACACCAGGGCCGTTGCCAATAGGGTAGAGCCAGCGAAAACCAGATTGATATCGCTTTGGGCCGCCATAACTGCCGGCATCCACAAAAATGATGACATCACCACCAAAAAGAAACCAGATGCGGCCCGAACCTCCGCAAGACCACAGTCTTCGCTGCGGGTTTTTAAGTACCCGTAGTACATGCCATGGGCCAAAAAGAAACCGAGCGGCCAGAACCACGTCGCGGTCCAACCGGTATAGAGAAACAATATGAGCGAGCCAAAAGGCACACCAAAAAGCCGCAAAGCCAATTCAGGTGCTTCGCCGTATTCGACTTGAATCAACCTGTCGATTTCTTGCCGGTGTTCCGTTGTCATTCCGTAATTCGGGCCGATCCTGAGCTAGTAGGTTTAGAGTGGTCGCCGCAAAACAAGACCCGGTAACGAATGACTATGTACCTTTTGCAGCTTGGTTTAAGCAATAATATTTCAATGGTACCTAGCCATCGCAATACTGGCAAACAGTTTAAGGTTAATCGCTCGCTCCTGTCATCGACGCGACCGTTAAGGTTCCGGAATTCTGCGTTCCGGGCGAAATCGAATGGCTGTTGTTTACCTATTCAGGCCTTGAACCTGGGAGAGGAAAATAAACCCCTTCACAAATTCAATATTTAGAATATATATAACGCAACCCGCAAGGCCCCCGGCCACAAAGGATTGCTTCATGCAAAGATTTGCCCGCTATTTCCCGATTCTGACATGGGCCAAAACCTATGACCGCGATACCGCGACGTCCGACATGGTCGCCGCGGTCATTGTAACCATCATGCTGATCCCGCAATCACTGGCCTATGCCTTGCTAGCGGGATTACCGGCAGAAATGGGGCTTTATGCGTCGATCCTGCCTTTGATCGCCTATGCGATTTTCGGCACAAGCCGGGCGTTGTCCGTGGGGCCGGTGGCTGTGGTATCACTCATGACAGTCGCCGCGATTGGCAATCTCGGTCTATCCGACCCCGCTCAGATCGCTATGGCGGCTATCACATTGGCATTTATCTCGGGCGTGATCCTGCTTGCTATGGGCGTGTTGCGGTTGGGTTTCCTCGCAAACTTCCTAAGCCATCCCGTCATTGCCGGGTTCATAACGGCGTCTGGTTTGTTGATCGCCGCCTCCCAGCTGAAACACATCTTTGGGGTCGAGGTGCATGGACACACCTTGCCACAGGTCTTGGGCGATCTGTGGGCCCATTTGGGGCAAACAAACGTGTTTACGGTGTTGATCGGTGTCGCAGCCGTTAGCTTCCTGTTCTGGGTGCGCAAAGGGCTCAAACCTTTGCTGCTGTCCAAAGGGCTGACCCCGCGCATGGCGGATGTCTTGACCAAGGCAGGACCGGTCGCCGCGGTGGTCGCCACGGTTGTAGTCACATGGCTGTTTGGGCTAAACGCCCATGGCGTCAAAATCGTTGGTGAAGTCCCCATGGGCCTCCCCCCCCTTAGCGCACCAAGTTTGTCCCCCGATCTATGGAGCCAACTATTTCTGTCGGCGCTGCTCATATCGGTCATTGGGTTTGTCGAAAGCGTGTCCGTGGCGCAAACTTTGGCGGCCAAGAAACGTCAACGGATCGACCCGGATCAAGAATTGATCGGCCTTGGGGCGTCAAACGTCGCGGCCTCGATAAGCGGTGGGTATCCCGTCACCGGCGGATTTGCCCGCTCTGTCGTCAACTTTGACGCTGGGGCGGAAACGCCAGCTGCCGGGGCCTATACCGCCATTGGCATCGCGCTTGCCGCGCTTTTGTTGACGCCCCTCTTGTACTTTCTCCCCAACGCAACACTGGCTGCAACGATCATCGTCGCAGTGCTAAGCTTGGTCGACTTTTCGATCCTGAAAAAAGCCTGGGGCTATTCCAAAGTCGATTTCGCCGCCGTCGCCGCAACGATCATTTTGACCCTTGGGTTTGGTGTTGAAACGGGCGTCTCCGCCGGTGTGATCCTGTCGATTGCGCTCCATCTATACAAAACATCGCGCCCGCATGTGGCCGAGGTCGGCCTTGTTCCCGGAACCCAGCATTTCCGCAACATTCTGCGTCATGAGGTCGAAACCGACCCGCAGATCGTAACCTTGCGGGTCGATGAAAGCCTCTATTTCGCCAATGCCCGATTCCTTGAGGATTACGTTCTTAACCGCATCGCCGGAGACGCGGAGGTGTCGCATGTGGTGCTGATGTTCCCGGCTGTGAACGAGGTCGATATGAGCGCGCTTGAAACGCTTGAGGAACTGAACCGTCGGTTGGAGGAAATGTCGATCAAGCTGCATCTGACCGAGGTCAAAGGCCCGGTGATGGATCGTCTCAAGCGGTCTCACTTTTTGGACGAGCTCACCGGCGAGGTGTTCCTATGTCAGTATGACGCCTGGATCGCTCTGGGGCAGCGGATCAAGGCGGGTGCGCCCAAAGGGGCCAAGCAAGAAGGCCTCGTTGCCGAGTAAAAGCACCGGGTAGAGCGGGCGACCAAAGCCCGCACCGCCATCCACATTGACACGGTTGCCACGATGCTTGGGCATTTCGATGGCTGTGTGACCATGCACCACGAGACGGCCATGGTCGCGCGGATCATCCAGAAAATCACCCCGAATCCAGATCAGATCCTCGGGGTCTTGATGATCAAGAGGAACACCGGGACGAATACCGGCATGAGCAAAAATATGGTCAGCGGTTTCGTAAAGGCGCGGCAAACTGGCAAGCCAATCTACATGTTCTTGAGGAATGGCGCGCATCGCTTTTTCGCGAATGTCTACGTTGCTATCGCTGGCACGCACGTCCACACCATATGACGCTAAGGTTTCCAACCCGCCGATCTTGGGAAGAAACCAGCGGGTTCGACTACCATCCTTTGGCAAGTCAGGGGTCGCTCCCAAAAACCGCACCATATAGTCATCGTGATTGCCAAGCAGACAGGTCCAATCCTTGCCACTGGCCTGCCCCTGCATCAGCGTTTTCAAGACCGCCTGACTATCGGGTCCGCGATCAATGTAATCGCCAACAAACACAATGGGCGCACTGGCACAGGCATCCCGCGCAATGCTCTCTAGCGCCATGTCGAGTTGGTCAATTTGCCCGTGAATGTCACCGACAACAAAAACAGGATCAGACATAGGCCGCCCCTTAAAAATGTGACTATGGGCTGCGGTTAAATTAGCGGAAAAGAATATGCAAAGAAAAACGCCGCCCCGGTTAGGGCGGCGCTTTGAAAGCTTGGACTAGGCGACGTCAAACTGCAGCGGTTTGACCTGTTTGAACATGCCCGTGTCGCCCAGCTTGGCGATCACATCCGCCGGAACCGGCGCATCGACATAAAGCAGCGCAATTGCACCACCGCCCACTTCGGAGCGGCCAAGGGTAAAGTTGGCGATATTCACGCCGTGTTCGCCCATTGTCTGGCCCAAGGTACCGATGATGCCCGGCACGTCCTTGTTGGTGGTGTAAAGCATATGCGCGCCAACTTCGGCGTCGATATTGATGCCTTTGATCTGGATAAAGCGCGGTTTGCCGTCGCTAAACACAGTCCCGGCCACCGAACGCTCCATATCGTCGGTCACAACAGTGATCTTGATATAGCCGTCAAAGGTGCCTGCCTTGTCTTGGTTGGTCGTGCTGATCTGAATGCCGCGCTCTTTGGCGACAACAGGGGCCGAGACCATGTTCACATCAGGGTTGGCCTTTTTCATGATCCCGGCAATGGCGCTACAGTTCAGTGCCTCAAGGTTCATTTCAGCGGCAACGCCGTCATAGAGGATATTGATGGCTTTGATCGGCTCGTCGGTCATCTGACCGGCGAATGCGCCGAGATGCTCGGCCAGTTTGATCCATGGACCCATAACCTTGGCTTCTTCGGCGGTCACAGACGGCATGTTCAGCGCGTTTTCAACCGCACCGGTCAGCAGGTAGTTCGACATTTGGTCGGCAACCTGAAGGGCTACGTTTTCTTGGGCTTCGGTTGTCGCCGCACCAAGGTGCGGGGTGCAGACAACGTTGGGCAGGTTGAACAAGGCGTTCTCTTTGGCGGGCTCTTCCTTGAACACGTCAAAGGCCGCACCGGCAACGTGACCGGATTTCAGCAGCTCGGCCAGCGCCTCTTCGTCAACCAGACCACCGCGGGCACAGTTGATGATGCGCACGCCTTTCTTGGTTTTGGCAAGGTTCTCAGCGCTCAGGATGTTTTCGGTCACACCGGCAATGAACGGAACATGCAGGGTGATGAAATCAGAGCGGCTCAGCAGGTCGTCCAGCTCAACCTTTTCAACGTGCATTTTTTCGGCTTTTTCGTCCGAGAGGAAGGGATCATAAGCGATGACCTTCATCTTGAGGCCGCGCGCACGATCACAAACGATGCCACCAATGTTGCCCGCACCAATAACGCCCAGCGTTTTGTTGGTTAGCTCAACACCCATGAACTTGGACTTTTCCCATTTACCGGCATGGGTAGATTCCGATGCCTCTGGGATCTGGCGGGCCACGGCGAACATCATCGCGATAGCGTGCTCGGCTGTAGTGATCATGTTGCCAAACGGCGTGTTCATCACGATCACGCCCTTTTTGGACGAGGCTTCTTTGTCAACGTTGTCGGTGCCGATACCGGCGCGTCCGATGACTTTCAGGTTGTCGGCTTTTTCAAGCAGAGCAGCCGTGGCCTTGGTCGCCGAGCGAATGGCAAGACCGTCGTACTGACCGATGATTTCTGCCAGCTTTTCTTTGTCTTTGCCCAGTTCGGGCATGAAATCAACGTCGATGCCGCGATCGCGGAAAATCTGAACGGCGGTTTCGGAGAGTTTGTCGGAGACGAGAACTTTGGGGGCCATGATAGTGGTCCTTGAATATAGGGAGGGAACGGGGCCGCGCATGGGGCCCCGCGTTTTCACCAGAATGTCTTAGGCTTGCGCGTCGATTTCGGCGGCAAAGGCGTATTCGAGCCAAGGCAACATCGCCTCAATGTCGGCGGTCTCGATTGTGCCACCACACCAGATGCGCAGACCGGCAGGCGCATCGCGATAGGCACCTACGTCCAACGCAACACCTTCGGCCTCAAGCCGCTTGGCGATCGCTTTGGCAAAGGCGGCACCGTCTTTGATGCGGTCATCTGTGAACTTCAGGCAGACCGATGTGTTCGACCGTGTCGCCGGATCAATCGCAAGGTTGGCGATCCAATCACGCGCTTCACAGAAATCCCAAACGGCTTTGGCATTGGCTTCGGCGCGATTGATCAGACCCTTGAGGCCGCCAACAGACCGCGCCCAATCCAGCGCAACCAAGTAATCTTCGACGCAAAGCATCGACGGTGTGTTGATCGTCGCACCGGTAAAGATACCGTCGATCAGCTTGCCACCTTTGGTCAGGCGGAAGATTTTTGGCAGCGGCCAAGCGGGTGTGTAGCTTTCGAGACGCTCTACAGCGCGTGGGGACAGGATCAGCACGCCGTGTGCCGCTTCGCCACCCAGAACTTTCTGCCAAGAGAAGGTGGTTACATCCAGTTTGTCCCAAGGCAGGTCCATCGCGAAGGCCGCCGATGTGGCGTCGCAGATGGTCAGACCGTCGCGGTCTGCCGGGATCGCATCGCCATTTGGAACCCGCACACCCGAGGTGGTGCCGTTCCAAGTAAAGACAACGTCATTGTTAAAGTCGATGGTCGCGAAATCGACGATCTCACCGTAATCGGCGGTTTTGACCTCGGCGTCGATTTTCAGCTGTTTGACAACATCGGTGACCCAGCCAGAGCCAAAGCTTTCCCAAGCCACCATCTCGGCCTTGCGTGCACCGAGCATCGACCACATCGCCATTTCCATCGCGCCAGTGTCGGACGCAGGAACGATACCGATTTTATAATCAGCGGGGATGCCCAGAAGCTCGCGCGTCTCTTCGATCGCGGCTTTCAGCTTGGATTTGCCAATTGCGGCACGGTGCGAGCGACCCAAAGGCGCGTCAGCAAGTTTATCCAGCGAGAATGTGGGGATTTTGGCGCAGGGGCCGGAAGAAAAACGCGGGTTAGCCGGCCGCGCGGCAGGTTTAGTCATAGCCATTGATGCTATCCTTACAGATAATCGCCCTTCGTTGGGGAAGGGTGTCCCACTGCCGGACCTATCCGTCGCCTTGCGATCACGCAAGTCGGAAAATTGCGGAAAATGGCCGTTTTCGACTTATGGAGGAAATCTGTTGGAGCGGATCGGAAACATGAAGCCGCCGTTAACACGGATCAAAGCCGCGCCAATCCACCCTCGACAAAATCGGCTGCTAGCTCTGCATACTCTTGACGAGAAAGGCCTTTTCCCGGCCGGTGCCACATGTAAAACCAATTGAGGATGCCATACACCGTCATGGTCGCGGCCCTCAATCGCTCGGGGTCCATCCCCGGCTTGACCGCTTCAATTGCGACACTCATCGCCTCAACAAGATAGCGCTGCGCCGCCAAAAGAGGGGCCTGCATATCGGATGGAAGCGCAGACAATGATTCGAGCTGCAGCTTGTGTTCCGCATCTGCATCTTCATAGGAATCCAGAATTGCGGCGATAAGGGCACGCAGGCCCTTGGGCGCACTGTCTTCGACAACGCTTACCAAATCGGTCAAATGCGCCTCAAGAATGTCGAACAAAAGAGCCTCTTTGCTGTCGTGATAATGGTAAATCAACGCCTTGGAGACACCGATTTCCCGCGCGGCTCCATTCATCGACGCACGATCAAACCCGTGCCGCGCAAAATAGGCCGCGGCCCCTTTGCGCAGGGCCTCACGTTTTTCGTCATGGTTTCGGGCTATTCCGCGCGGCATTTTATGTCCTCTGTTGGCGGGTCGGTCTCTACCCAGCGCCCCCCAATTTGAAAAGCGCTTGATGGGACGGTGGGTGGGGCGGCGCTCGCACGCGAGCAAGCGTCACCCCGTCCCGTCAATCCTTGGGCCGATTGTCGACAATCCGCACCGCTTTGCCTTGGCTACGTGCCACGCCACCGGGCGAATCCACGTCAACCTTGACCGATATACCAACCACCTGTTTGACCTTGGCCGCCAGCTCTTTACCGGCCATATCACCAAGCTCCACCGTATCAGGTAGTGTCTCAACCTTGACCCGCATCTCATCCTTGTGCCCCACTCGGTTCAGCTCAAGCTGGAAGTGCGGAGCAAGCGACGCCACCTGCATCAATTGCTCTTCGATCTGGGTCGGGAAGACGTTGACGCCGCGCAAAATGATCATGTCATCACTGCGTCCCGTTACCTTTTCCATCCGCCGCATTGACCGCGCCGTTCCCGGCAAAAGCCGTGTCAAATCGCGTGTCCGATAGCGGATGATTGGAAACGCTTGTTTGGTCAGCGAGGTAAAGACCAACTCGCCCATTTCGCCATCTTCTACCACCTCACCGGTCTCCGGGTTGATGATCTCAGGATAGAAATGATCCTCCCAAATATGCAGCCCATCTTTGGTTTCCACACATTCGTTGGCGACACCGGGACCGATGACTTCAGACAGCCCATAAATATCCACCGCGTGCATATCAAAGGCCTCTTCGATCTCAAGACGCATGGCGTTAGTCCAGGGTTCCGCCCCGAAAATCCCAACCTTGAGCGGGCTTTTGCGTGGGTCCAGCCCCTGCGCGGCGTATTCGTCGATAATCGACAGCGCATAGGATGGCGTGACCGTCATACCGGTTGCACCGAAATCCTCGATCAATCGAACTTGGCGTTGAGTCATCCCACCCGAAATTGGCACCGTTGTTAGACCAAGTTTCTCGGCCCCGCCATGGACACCAAGACCGCCGGTAAACAAGCCATATCCATAGGCATTGTGCAGCACATCACCAGGACGCAACCCCGAGGCCCGCAAACAGCGCGCCACAACCGACCCCCACATATCAAGGTCATCGCGGGTATAGCCCACAACCGTTGGCTGGCCCGTCGTGCCCGAAGACGCATGCACGCGGATCACCTGTTCGCGCGGCACGGCGAACATCCCAAATGGGTAATTCGCCCGCAGATCGCCTTTTACGGTGAACGGAAACTTGGCCAAATCCGAAAGCGTTTTGAGATCATCCGGATGCACACCGGCATCGTCAAACGCCTTCTTATAATGCGGTACATTCTCATAGGCGTGCCGCAGCGACCATTTCATCCGTTCTAACTGCAACGCAGAAATCTCATCGCGTGAAGCGATTTCAATCGGGTCCAGATTCTCTTTGCGAGGTGTCAGATCCTCCATGGCGCGTCCTCCTCCGACTTGCCGATATGTCTTTAGCTCAGGCGTTCCATCACCAAAGCAATCCCCTGCCCCACACCAATACACATGGTGCAGAGTGCATATTTCCCACCGGTCTCCTGCAACGTATGGCCCGCCGTCAGCGCCAAGCGCGCACCCGACATCCCCAAGGGATGGCCCAGCGCAATCGCGCCGCCGTTCGGGTTCACATGCGCCGCATCATCCGCTAGCCCAAGGTCACGCATGACCGCGAGACCTTGCGATGCAAAGGCTTCGTTGAGCTCAATTGAGTCCATCTGGCCGATATTCAAACCCAACCGATCCAACAGCTTTTTCGAGGCCGGGGCCGGGCCAAAGCCCATGATCCGTGGTGGCAACCCCGCCGTCGCACCACCCAGAATACGGGCAACCGGGGTTAGCCCATGTTTCTCTGCCGCTTCTGGCGAGGCGATAATCAAAGCGGCCGCGCCGTCATTCACACCCGAAGCATTTCCCGCCGTCACACTACCGCCATCGCGAAACGGGGCGCGCAAGCTGGCCAGCTTTTCCAAAGATGTCAGGCGCGGATGCTCATCCGTATCCACAACAATAGGGTCGCCTTTGCGCTGGGGAATGCTCACCGGAGTGATTTCCCGCGCCAAACGCCCCGAGGCTATCGCCGCCGCTGCTTTTTCTTGCGAGCGATAGGCAAATGCGTCCTGATCAGCCCGTGAAATGTTGAAGTCTTCGGCGACATTCTCGGCGGTTTCCGGCATGGAATCGACGCCGTATTGCGCCTTCATCTGCTTGTTGATGAACCGCCATCCGATAGTTGTGTCATGGATTTCAGCCTGACGGGAAAAGGCGCTGGTGGCTTTGCCTTGCACAAAAGGCGCGCGCGACATGCTTTCGACGCCCCCCGCCAAAACCACCTCGGCCTCGCCGCATTTGACCGCCCGTGCCGCCATCATCACCGCATCAAGGCCCGATCCACAGAGCCGATTGACGGTGACACCCGGCACGTCCTCACCTAATCCGGCCAGCAATGCCGACATGCGTGCCACGTTGCGGTTGTCTTCGCCCGCTTGGTTGGCACAGCCCATGATGACCTCATCAATCGGGAGACCTTCGGGCACAACGGCGCGCATCACACCAGCCAGTAAATCATCCGGGCGCACCGAAGACAAAGCTCCACCATAGCGGCCAATAGGTGTTCTGCTGCCCTGACAAAGCCATGCTTCACGCATCTAAACTCTCCTGAAAGTGATTTCCTTTGACGGTGCGGGACAAACCCCGCATCAACGCCACCTTGCGATCATCCTCGCCCGTGACCGTGACGTCATAAACGCCAGATCGGCCCGGCTTGGCTTGCTCGATCGCCGTCGCGGTCAGCCTCTCACCGGCCTTGCCCGGCAGGAGATAGGTCACCTGACATTCCTGCCCAACCGTGATTTCGTTGTAGCTATTGCAGGCAAAAGCAAAGGCGCTATCGGCCAGCGTAAAGATGAACCCGCCATGGCACGAACCATGACCGTTCAAGAATTCGGGTCGAACAATCATCGACAACACCGCCCGCCCCGGACCGACCTCGTCGATCCGCATCCCAAGGTTTTGACTGGCCGTATCCGTGGCCCACATGGCCTCGGCCGACCGCTCGGCGCGCTCTTGTGGTGTCATGATGTCCTCCTGTCGCCACGATGCACAAAGCCGACCGCGCGGTCAAGTATGTTGATTTCTGTTTTTGTTTGGACCATGGTGCACCGCAACACGGCCCCGGATAAGGCCAATTGCGGAGGACACAGAATGCTGGAACCAAATAGCTTTGCCTATGGGCGCTGGATCACCCCCGGCGCATCGGCCAAAAACATCATCAGCCCAGTCAACGGTGCGGCAATAGCCCGCGCCGGCGGCAGCGAGTTGGATTTTGGGGCGATGATCACCCACGCCACACAGGTTGGCGGCCCAGCATTGCGTGCGATGACCTTCCATCAGCGTGCCAAAATGCTCAAAGCCTTGGCAATCTACCTCGATACACGCAAAGAAGAGCTTTATGCGATCAACCCGCTGACCGGGGCAACGCGCAAGGATGGCGGCATCGACATTGATGGCGGTATCATCACCATGATGGTTATCGCCTCAAAAGGTCGACGCGAAATGCCAGATGGGCATGTTTACGTTGATGGCGATATCGAACAGGTTTCGCGCAAGGGCACCTTTTTGGCCCAGCATATTGCGACGCCATTGCAAGGGGTTGCGGTACATATCAACGCCTTCAACTTCCCGGTTTGGGGGATGTTGGAAAAGCTGGCACCGACTCTGTTGGCTGGCGTGCCCGCTATCGTGAAACCCGCCACGCAGACCTGTTTTTTAACAGAAGCCTGTGTGCGGATGATCGTCGAGTCGGGCATTTTACCAGACGGCGCGTTGCAGCTCATCGTTGGCGGCACCGGCGATCTTCTGGACCGTCTCGGCCCACAGGACGTGGTGGCCTTTACCGGTTCGGCTGATACTGCGTTCAAACTGCGCAGCAATCCCAACATCATGCGCAATTCCACCCGCTTCACGGCGGAACAAGACAGCCTTAACGCCTCGATTCTTGGCCCTGATGCCGTTGCTGGAACACCCGAGTTTGACCTGTTCATCAAGCAAGCCGCATCGGAGATGACCACCAAGGCCGGGCAAAAATGTACCGCTATTCGTCGGATGATTGTTCCCGAAGGTCAGATGGATGCCGTCACCGAAGCCCTGTCTGAACGGCTCAAGAAGATCACCATTGGTGACCCGGCGGGCGACGCGCGTATGGGGGCATTGGTTTCCGGCGGGCAACGGGCAGATGTGCTTGAAAAGGCGGCGATGATTGGCACCGAGGCCGAACAGGTTCTTGACCAAAACGCCTTTGACGTGCCCGATGGCCCCGGCTTCCTTGCCCCGATGTTATTCCGTTGCGCCGATCCGGACGGTGCGCAAAATATCCATGCGATCGAGGCCTTTGGCCCGGTGTCGACGCTGCTGCCTTATCGCGACACAGCGCATGCAGCGGAACTCGCCAATCGTGGCCAAGGCTCTCTTGTTGCATCGCTCATCACGCATGACCCACAGGTTGCACGCGACGTGACCCTATCTAGCGCCGCGTGGCATGGCCGTTTGTACATCAGCGACCGTGCTAGCATGGGCGAAGGCACCGGCCACGGCTCCCCCCTTCCCCATCTTGTCCATGGCGGCCCCGGTCGCGCCGGTGGCGGCGAAGAGCTTGGCGGGGTGCGCGGCGTATTGCACTACATGCAACGCACCGCCATCCAAGGCGGCCCGGATGTTTTGACCGCGATCACCGGCCAATGGGTGCCGGGGTCCAAGCAGATAACCGGCCCGGATCATCCCTTCCAACGCACCTTCCGCGAGATTGAGATTGGTGAAACCATTGTCACCGATCCGCGCGAAGTCACCTTGGCCGATATCGAAAAATTCGCTCATTTCACCGGTGATACGTTTTACGCGCATATGGATGACGACGCGGCCAAGGCCAACCCGTTCTTTCCCGGTCGTGTGGCGCATGGCTATCTGCTGCTTAGCTTTGCCGCCGGTCTGTTTGTTCAACCGGACCCCGGCCCGGTTCTGGCCAATACCGGTTTGAACAGCCTGAGCTTTCAAAAGCCAGTAAGCCCCGGCGACACCGTTCATGTGCGCCTAACTGCCAAGCGCAAGACACAGCGCACCGACGAATATGGCGAAGTGGCGTGGAATGTGACCCTGTTCAATCAGGACGC
Source organism: Pelagimonas sp. (assembly GCF_058892305.1). Taxonomy (NCBI): domain Bacteria; kingdom Pseudomonadati; phylum Pseudomonadota; class Alphaproteobacteria; order Rhodobacterales; family Roseobacteraceae; genus Pelagimonas; species Pelagimonas sp. The sequence continues at coordinate 30,592 of NZ_JBZXVN010000052.1, read as the reverse complement.
GGAGCAGGTGGCGCAGTATGAATTGCTCACCATGGTCTCATACGAGCGCTAACGCGGTTGCACATGGGCAACAAGCCTTTAGACTCAGGGGTATGGATCCGCTTCAACCCCTGATCGACACCCTACATTCCGACGGGCGACCCCGTGTTTGGTCGCTTGTCATTACCGTTTTTGGCGATAGCGTTCAGTTGCGCGGCGGGCGGGTTCCTGCGGTGCGTTTGAACCGGTTGTTGGGCCGGATTGGCATTGAATCCGGGGCGCTGCGCACGTCGCTATCGCGATTGTCGCGTGATGGCTGGGTCGAGGGCCGCAAATCCGGTCGCACAAGCAGTTACGCGCTAACCCCATCCGGCACCGCACAGTTCGGCCCCGCAACGGCCCGCATCTATGCGGCACCGCGCAACGGCCCCGTTGCGGACTGGACCTTTTCGACGCAAGAAGTTGCCGGCGCGCTCCGGGTTGCAGGCGGCTGGCTTTCACCGTCCAAAGTCACAACATCCGGTTTCCAAATCACCGGCAGCCTGTCCAAAAACAGCGCCGATGACATCTGGAACAACTTGGCATCCGATCATGTGGCCGCGCTTGGTAAGCTAGCCGATGACCTCGCGACCCTTGCAGGACTTGACCCAGACCCGATAGGCGCCGCCGCCGCGCGCACGTTGCTTATCCACCGCTGGCGGCGTTTGGTTTTGCGTCACCCCGAAGTCCCCGCCGAGCTAACCCCTGCGGATTTTGCACCGGGTGACATTCACCGCGCCGTGGCCGATGCCTATGCGCGTTTGACACCCATGGCTGAACAATGGCTCGACCTTGCCCAAGGGGATATGCCCGCCATGCCCAACGCCACGCCCGCCCTCGCAAAACGATTTGGTCAGGCGTAATTCACTTGATCCTAACGTAAAACAGCGCAACCTTGAGATATGAACAGTCTGACACCTTTTCCTGGCGGCCCCAAAAGCAACGAGGTCGTCGCCTTCCAACGCCCCGAATTGGGGGTGATCATGTCCCTCTATGGCCGCATGGTCGCCGCGGGCGAATGGCGGGACTATGGCATATCGACCTTGCGCGACGTCGCCGTTTTCTCTGTCTTCCAACGCACCGCTGAACATCCGCTTTATCGCATCGAAAAGCGGCCAAAGCTGCGCAACAAACAGGGCGAGTACGCGATTTTCGGGGCCGACGGCCAGGTGTTGAAACGTGGCCATGACCTGAAAGCTGTACTGCGCGTTCTTGAGCGTAAACTCATCCGCGCAGTGAAGTAATCAGCGCGACAGCATCGCGCAAAGCAGTTCAAACATGACGGAAACACCCAAGAACGCGGTTCCGCCGCCTTCATCAAAGGGCGGCGACACCTCGACCATATCGGCACCGACAATGTTCAACCCATAAAGCTCGCGGCACACTTGCAGCGCCTGAAAACTATTCGGGCCACCGACTTCGGGTGTTCCCGTTCCGGGCGCAAAGGTCGGGTCAACGAAATCAATGTCGTAACTAATATAGGTCGGCTTTTGCCCAACGATGTCACGCGCCTCGGACATCACATCGGGAACACCACGGGCAAAAAACTCTTCGATCGTAATGATGCGAATGCCATTGGCGGCGGCAAAATCGCGATCTTCACTATCATACATCGTGCCACGAATACCGATTTGTACGATGCGCTTGGGGTCTAAAAGCCCTTCTTCAACGGCCCGGCGAAACGGCGTGCCGTGTGTATACATCGTTCCGCCAAAATAGGAATGGAACAGGTCGGTGTGGCTGTCAAAATGCACCATGCCCAAGGAGCCATCTTTGGCCAAAGCGCGCAAAACGGGAAGCGAGGTCAGATGATCCCCACCGGCCGTCAGAGGCCGGATGCCATTGCCGACCAGTTGATCATAAAACGCTGTGATCCGCGCCATGCTATCCTGAATATCCGCCGGGTTTGGCCCGACATCCCCCAGATCGGCGCAATTCACCATCTCAAACGGACGCATCCCCGACACCGAGTGCTGGGCACGGATCATGGTTGAGGCATCGCGAAGTTGACGCGGGCCGTGCCGCGGACCGGGTCGATTGGTTGTGCCACTGTCCCAAGGTACGCCGACCAAGCCAACATCGACGTCACCAAAGCGTGGGTGATCGGGGGCGACATGAGGTAGGCGCATAAATGTCGGCACCCCCGCAAAGCGCGGCAAATCAAACCCCGAGATCGGGTGGAAAAACGGATCGGATGTCATGGGGCACCTTTTGTCTGAACACATCTATGATTGCAGGCTTTGCCGGTGAGGCAAGCCTAAATCTTTTCTCAAAAGATTTGCAAATTCCTTGCAAGGAATTTGGTCGCGCGTGCCGCGATGTTGCTCACATCATAATCCGGGCACGGCGCGTGACCGGGCCATCACCTTGCTCAGCTATGCGTGAAATTGCATCTTGGATCGGCTCATAGGCCACGGCCATATGGTGGGCATTCGCATGGATAAGCGTCTCACTGTCCACAGCCATGGCCACATGCCCCTTCCAAAAGAACAAATCCCCGCGCTTTGAGGCGGTTCCCGGCACAAGCGTTTCACCCAAGGCTTGCTCTTGCTGATCACTGTCGCCGGGACACGGACGACCACATGCCAGTAAAGCCGCCTGAACAAGGCCTGAGCAATCTATGCCAAAGGATGAATTCCCGCCCCAAAGGTAGGGTGATCCAAGAAACAATTGGGCAACTTTGACTGGGTCGCCAAACTGGTGATCCGCGGCACACAGGTGGTTGGCAGGGACAAACCCATCTCGAGGAATGAGACCCTGAGAAATCGCAACCTTCGCCCATCCATCCGATTGATCGATAACGGTGAATGCCGCCCCAAAGGGCAGAGGCGTAACCTCTCCCATGGTTTTCAAACCCGGCGTCGATTTGGCATAGCTACGCGCTACACAGACTGTGTGTGTCGGGGAAGTATTAGGCGCGGCAATCACATCATCGGCTTGTAGCCAGCCGACATAGCCATCCCGCTCTGCAAACCCAAAAACCTTGGAGCCTTCGATATCCAAAACCGTAAACGTTTCACCACGCAAGAGTTGACGGTCGCGGTTGCCTTTCGCTGACAACAGATCCGCGACTTCGCTTCGGACACGATGTGGCTCCCCGTCAACGAACTTGTCGACCTCAACCTTGCCGCGCAAAGACACATGCGCGACGCGGCCATTGCTCGGGGTTAGGCGGCGGTCCATCACAGCCGCAAGGCCTTGGGCAACGCGGCGAAAATAGCGCGGCTGCCTTGACCAAGGCCGCCTTTGCTCCGACCCGGTTCGGGTTTTGGCTGCCACCCGTAAATGTCAAAATGTACATAATTATGCGCCTGATCCACGAACCGGCGCAGGAAAAGAGCGGCGGTGATGCTTCCTGCGAAACCGCCCGCCGGCGCATTATCAAGGTCGGCAATGCCGGGTTCGATCATCGCCTCGTAGGGGTCCCAAAACGGCATGCGCCACAAGGGATCTGCTGCGCCGGTTCCCTGTCCAGCCAGCTCCAAGGCAAGCGTGTCATCGTCACAATAGAACGGGGCCAAATCCGGGCCAACGGCAACACGCGCCGCGCCGGTCAGGGTTGCCATAGAAATCATCAGGTCGGGTTTTTCTTCGTCACCCAAAGCCAAAGCATCGGCCAACACCAAACGCCCTTCGGCATCGGTATTGTTGATCTCAACCGTCAAGCCTTTGCGCGATGTCAGGATATCACCGGGGCGAAAACTATTACCAGCAACGGCATTCTCAACGGCGGGGATAAGAACACGCAATTGGACGGCCAGCCCAGATTGCATGATCATATGCGCCAGCCCGAGTACATTCGCCGCGCCGCCCATGTCTTTTTTCATTAGGCCCATTGAGGCCCCGGGCTTGAGGTTCAACCCACCGGTGTCAAAGCAAACCCCTTTGCCGACCAGTGTCAGACGAGGCCCAGCATCGCCCCAACGTATATCAATCAGGCGCGGCTCTTGTTCTGCGGCGCGCCCTACCGCATGGATCATCGGAAGATTTTGTTCCAACAATGCGTCGCCCGATGTGACTTCGATTTTGGCGCTATGCCGGGTCGCCAAATCCAGCGCCGCAGCCTCAAGCGCTTCCGGCCCCATATCGGCAGCAGGGGTGTTGATGAGATCCCGTGTCAGGGCTTCAGCCTCAGCCAAGACCTCAACAGACGCCGCATTAACTCCCTTTGGCGCAATCAAGTCTCGCGCGGCACCGGATTGCGATTTATATCGCTCAAACCGATAGGATTGAAGCAACCAACCTAGTGTTTCTGTTTGCAATTCATCAACTGGTAAACCGCCCTCAAGGCGGTAAACCCCCGGGGCCAAGTTTGGCACAGCTGCTGCTAGAACAAATCGGCGGCGTTTGCGCTGTACCTCTGTGCCATATCCAGCCAAAGCTGCAACCGGCGCGCCATTCTCGCCCGGAATCATTAAAGCTGATCCAATAGCCCCGGAAAATCCACTGGATTTAACCCAAGTTTGAACGTTGTCAGGTTGGTCAGGCAGCCAAACATCAAGGTCGTCGCTAGACAAAACATGTAGTGGCAGGGCCGCATCTGTCGCGGCTGAAAACTTGAGTGGCATGGGGCGTCCCTAAATCAAAGCACGCCCCAGCCTAACTTTCCTATAGCCAACCGCAAGGGGCCAACCACATTGATCGTCACCTATCCGTCAAGCGGATCAACCAAGTAGGTCATTGTGATCCCACATTGCAGTTAAAGACCGTTCTCCGATACGGGCCAAACGCGCTAGCGTCGCGGCTTCTGCAACCAAATCACCCAGCTCTAGGCAATTGATCACGTCGCGTGCAACATCAGACAGGCCCACCATGCCAATCTGATCTGCAATGGCGCTTAGCGCGCGCAGCCCTTTGTGCAAATCCTCACGCGGACCATGCACGGCCATTTCCTGTAAAGCGCATAACCTATGCGCCAGCTCTTCCATCGCGCGACAAATGACGTCTTCGGCGGCATGTGGCCCCAAATCTGCGCAAAGCGTTTCGATTTGATCTGCATTCATGCTCGGCCGTTCCATCGGCGCGAGGTACGTTACCTCTTTCACATCTCACCCCATTATTACTGCCCCCACGGCTGAAACAATCTTGCAGATGTCAGTTCCCAAAAGGTTATTCCCAAAACTCTATTTATGCGTCTTTTCTCTCGAATTTCCTGCGAATCCTCTTTAGTTACGTCGAAACACTTTCGAGATGGAGGTTCGGATGGAACATGTGCACCCTTTGCCTGAGTACCTGGTGAGACGCTACAAAGGTTGGAAAGCGACAGAGTATGCAGACAATAGCGCTTGGTTTCGCAAACTTGCCGAGGGGCAACATCCGCGCGCCATGGTGATCAGCTGCTGTGATTCTCGTGTCCACGCGACATCGCTCTTTGGCGCGGATCAGGGCGAGTTCTTCTTGCACCGCAATATTGCCAACCTTGTTCCGCCGTACCAACCCGACGGAAAGCAACACGGTACATCAGCCGCATTAGAATACGCTGTCACGGCTCTGAAAGTTGCGCATGTAATAGTCTTGGGCCATTCGCAATGTGGCGGTGTGCAGGGGTGTCTAGACATGTGCAGCGGCAAGGCCCCTCATCTAGAGGAAAAGACATCCTTTGTTGGACGTTGGATGGATATTTTGCGTCCCGGCTACGAACAGATAAAAGACGTCGCCCCTGAAGAACAGGCGCGGGCCTTGGAAAAGGAATCCATCCTGGTGTCGTTGAACAACCTCATGACATTCCCTTTTGTTCAAAAGGCTGTCGCGGCCAACAACTTGTCCCTGCACGGTCTTTGGACCGACATCGGAGCGGGCGGCCTCGAAGGGTACGACCCGAAAACAGGGGAATTTAACCCGCTGTAGCTTTGGAATATTTCCGGGGGAATGGATCGCCCCGTTTCCCCGGTTTCGAAAGATCAGGAGTCGCGATAGGGTTTCCCCTAGCGGATCGAACGGCCCTTAAGGCTGCGCTTGATCGCAATCTGAAATTATCCCAACTCGCCCGAGTGACCGCCAGGATGCATCTTGATGCTCGGTCGGCCGATGCGGTTCGCGATCTCTGCCAAAGGAATACCAAGCCCGCGGCCCGTACAAATTGCGTCTCCGTTTTCATTTAGGATAACAAGCCGCCCTTCGCGAAAACACAGGCCGTAGCCCTTTTCAGAGAATCGCGAGTCGATTTCATCCCAATTGGGGGCCGTTTCTAAAATGGGCCCCAAAAACAAACGCAAAAGCGCTTGCGTTTCGCAGTCAATTGGCCCCGGCAAACCGTTGGTCGCCTGAGCCCAGCTTTTGGTCGTATCACTATGATGTGTCATGGATTCTGCTCCTTGCCTACGGGATCAGCCTGACAAAGGAGTTTGGCGAAATTAGGGCTTGGACGACAGATTGCCGCATCATCGCTAATACCTTCTTAACCTTGGAGACGCATCGTTGAAGAATGGAAAAGCGTGCCGTCACTCTAGAGCTGCCAAAACAGGTGTGGGAGGCGTTGCAAAAACGGGATCCCTCGTTGGAGCAAGCGATAACCTCGGTTTTGCAGTCCCATGTCGCCCACAATCTGCGGATTGTAGACGCGAAAATAGACGCCACTTTCCTGCAACGTCTAAAAGGTCATTTCGAAAACGCGCGCAGTTGGCCCGAACTTCAAGGTCGACTGAAATTGATCGGCTTGACCCTTCGCGCGTCGCCCAAAGGATTAGCCCTTTTTGAAACAGACACGCGTCAACGCGTTTGCGGCCTGCAACGATTGGGATGCTCTGAATCAGAGTTGGTAAATCAGTTAGGTCGCCCATTCCCGCAGGTCGCCCAAAGATGGCATCGTGATTCGCTCATTGATAGGGCTTCGGAACCGGCCCGAACTGGATCAGGCTGCAAACAATCTTTTGCGGCCACCGCGCACAGGCGTTGAAAAAGGCGATAGGCGTGACGGGCGTCCGCTTCGCTGACCTGTCAAAACATCCAAAGCCCGAAGGCGTCTTGCACGGGCTGTTTGTGCCAAAGTGCTCATGGTTTTATTCCTTTGCTGCCTCTGCCGATGTGGTCCCGGCTGGTGATCTCGTGTCACCCATGCTCAAGACTGCTTGGTCAACTGGGCAAATTCGAGACAAAGTTTGGGAATTTTTGGGCGGACCAAAGCGCATTTAGCAAACCAGAGCGACTGCGGTCCATGTCAGAGAGAGAGTGGAGAGAGTGGACCGCAGTCGTTATACCAGCACCGGGTTCGGTGCGAAAACGTAAGTGTGTCGCGCTAAGCGACGTTGGCGTTACCGGGTGAGAGACCAAAGTCACGGTCGCGCCATAATGTCCGTAAAACTCTTATAACCCGCGCCATGATTTTGTCACACTGTTTCAGAGCATAGGACCGAGTCCCTTTGGCACAGGCTGCCCTATCCATTTGAGTAGGCAGCAAAAAGGCCGATGGAAACGATCCACCGGCCTCGGTCTTGATTGTCTACAATTTAGCCCTTTTTCAAAGCTTTCTGTCCGAGAACTTCTGCAATCTGTACCGCGTTTAACGCCGCACCTTTGCGCAAGTTATCGGACACGCACCACAGGTTCAGACCATTATCAATGGTGCTGTCCTGACGGACGCGGCTGATAAATGTGGCAAAATCACCCACACATTCCTTGGGCGTCACATAGCCGCCATCTTCGCGCTTATCGATAACCATGATTCCGGGCGCTTCGCGCAGAATGTCGCGCGCTTCGTCTTCATCCAAGAACTCTTCGAACTCGATGTTAATCGATTCCGAGTGACCAACGAAAACCGGAACACGCACACAGGTGGCCGTAACCTTGATCGCCGGATCGATGATCTTTTTGGTTTCGGCGACCATCTTCCATTCTTCCTTGGTCGAGCCATCTTCCATGAAGACGTCGATATGAGGAATGACGTTGAACGCGATCTCTTTTGGATAAACCTTGGCCGGAACCTCGTTCACCGGATTGTAAACCGCCTTGGTTTGCTCCCAAAGCTCTTCCATCGCCTCTTTGCCCGAGCCGGACACAGACTGATAAGTCGATACAACCACACGTTTGATCTTGGCACGATCGTGCAGCGGCTTGAGCGCCACAACCATCTGCGCGGTCGAGCAGTTGGGATTCGCGATGATGTTCTTTTTCGTATAGCCCATCACAGCATCGGCATTACACTCTGGCACGATCAACGGAACGTCCGGATCATAGCGATACAGCGAGCTGTTATCGATCACCACACAGCCCTGCTTGGCCGCGATTGGTGCAAATTCTTTGGTGGCTGTGGACCCAACTGCGAAAAGCGCCATGTCCCAACCGGTAAAGTCAAAGGTGGCCAAATCCTTGGTCTTTAACGTCGTTTCGCCAAACGTCACCTCTGTCCCCAGTGATTTGCGCGAAGCAAGTACTGCGATTTCGTCGACGGGGAATTCCCGTTCGGCGAGGATGTTCAGCATTTCGCGGCCCACATTCCCTGTGGCACCCACGACAACGACCCTATAGCCCATTTGGCCCTCCTTAAGGATACATACGCACGCCAAGATCACCTTGGCGCGGCTCGCGCTCAATATCCGAGTGTAGGCTTTTGGAAAAGGCCTGAATCTGCCGCCAAGGGTCATCTTTGCGACTATGCAACAGGCATTTTGTCCAAAATGGCACGTTTTGAACAAAAATCGGCGCTTTCCGGCTCTGTCAAAAGTGCCTCCTTGTCCTGTAACTATTCCTTAACTTATTCAAGGCTTAGAGAATAAGCAGAAACACCCGCTAGTTGCATTTTTTGCCCATTCGGGCTAGGTAGCGGACAAAAATAACAATACTGGGGCCAAGCCCCAAGGACTGGGACGATGTTTTTTGAGCTCGTGACAAGCATGTCGCGTCAGCAGAAATCGCTGGTGTTTGCCTTTGTTGACGCTTTGGTTATCCCAGCAGCTTTACTGTTCGCCTACGTCCTAACCGATCCGTCGGCCTTTGGGTCGGCAAGCGCCATCCAAATTTTGTCTATACTTCTAGGCCTTTTGATTATTGGCGGGATGGCAGAATGGCGGCTGGGCCTCCCTCAGACCAAGCTCAACGCCTACGAAATGCGGGGAATCATACGTACGGTACCCTTGGCTGTCCTGCTTGGCGTGTCTTGCTTTGCCCTCGGCTTTGCCGTCTCCGCGCCCGTTGCCCCCGAAGTCTGCTTTGTTTTTAGCCTGCTCGTCCTGGTGTTCACTGCGACTTGGCGCATCGTGTTGCGACAAATCACGCTGGAAATTTACCGGCGTGGTTCTGATCGGATGCGTGTCTTGGTTTACGGGGCTGGGCAAACTGGCCAGCAGTTGGTTGCCGCCTTGCGTCAAGACAATGCGATTAACCCGATTGCTTTTGTTGATGACAACCCAACGTTGCAGAGCAGTATGATCGCCGGTCTCCGCGTCATCTCGCCGTCCGATATTTCTGCTCTTTCCAAAAAGAAGCCGATTGATCGCATTGTTCTAGCGATGCCGTCGTTGAACCAACCCGCTTTGGCACGGGTCGCTCAGAGCCTGCGCCACTTGGGATGCGAGATTCATGCCCTCCCTTCATTTGCGACGCTGGTCGGAGAAGGGGCGTTGAAAAGAAGCGTATCGGCCGTTTCAATTGATGACCTGCTCGGGCGAAATCAGTTGGAGAACGAACTTCCGAGCGTGAGCGAAGCCTATAGCAACCGGCGTATTCTTGTCACTGGTGCCGGGGGCTCGATTGGCTCAGAGCTATGTCGACAATTGATCGCGTGCAAACCATCCTGTGTTGTCCTGCTCGATCACTCAGAACTCGCCCTTTATAATATCGACAAGGAAATCCGGGATTTGAGCTCCGGCTTCGAAGTTGTTCCGGTCCTCGGCTCGGTCCAAAACGCCTCTCTGCTCGAAGATGTTCTTCGCGATCACAAAATCGAAGTGGTCCTGCATGCCGCCGCTTATAAACATTTGCCTTTGGTCGAGAGCAATCCGATTGCCGGTCTGACCAATAACGTTTTGGGCACAAAAACAATCGCAGACGCCGCCCGCGATGCCGGTGTCGAACGGTTTATTCTGGTGTCGTCCGACAAGGCGGTTCGCCCGACCAATGTGATGGGGGCATCAAAGCGTTTGGCCGAACTGGTGATCCAAGATCTTGCCACCCGTCATTCAAGCACCCAGTATTCCATGGTGCGGTTTGGCAATGTGTTGGGATCGAGCGGATCGGTGATCCCTCTGTTTGAGGAACAGATTGCTCGGGGGGGGCCTGTAACCCTGACTGACCCTGCTGTTACTCGCTATTTCATGACAATTTCCGAAGCCGCACGTTTGGTTTTGTTGGCCGGATCCTTTGCCCGCGGCGGTGACGTGTTTGTGTTAGATATGGGCAAGCCTGTGCCAATCCGCAAACTCGCTCGCCAAATGATCGAGGCGGCCGGATACTCCGTGAGATCGCCCGAATCCCCCAACGGTGATATCGAAATCGCAATTACCGGTCTTCGCAAAGGTGAAAAGCTCCACGAAGAGCTCCTTATTTCACCCGACATGTTGACCACGCCGCATCCGAAAATTTTACGGGCCCAGGAAACGCATCTCTCGGAATTTGAAATCGCGACTGCGATGCGGGAATTGCGAAATGCCATCGAAAGCCGGGACGAAGCTGCGGCTCGCAAGGTCATTGCGCGTTGGGTTGAGCGCCGGCTTGAGACAGAGCAGGTTCAGGACGGATCGGCCTGAACCCGGTCTGGTTGCTTTAGCGCCCGGGAATATCACTCCTGGCTGGGGCTGGATCCCAGTTTTCGATGATCTCCGCCGCTTCTTCCCCCGTCTCTACAAAACGGAATAGGTCGAGGTCCTCAGGGCTAATCGTCCCTGCATCTTGCAAAGCATCCCAATTGACGATCTTTTCCCAAAACGCCCGACCGAAAAGCAGGAACGGCACGCGTTGCATCCGACCCGTTTGAATGAGCGTCAAAGCTTCGAACATCTCATCCAACGTGCCAAAACCACCGGGAAAAACGCAAATCGCCCGCGCCCGCATCAGGAAATGCATTTTGCGGATGGCAAAATAGTGAAAGTTAAAGGCGAGTTCTGGCGTGACATAGGGGTTCGGGGCCTGCTCATGCGGCAAAACGATATTCAACCCGATGGACACCCCACCTTCATCTGCGGCACCGCGATTGCCCGCCTCCATCACGCCCGGCCCACCGCCAGTCGTCACGACATAATCGCGGTTCCCAGAGGCAATAGATTTGCGTGTCATCAATCGGGCAAAGCTGCGTGCTTCGTCGTAAAAATGGGACAGGTCCGCCAAGGTCTTGGTGCGGGCTGTCTCCTTGTTCTCGGGGGCAGGAATACGCGCGCCACCAAAGAGCACAATGGTCGACTCCACCCCCTGCTCATCCAAAAGCAACTCGGGCTTAAGAAGCTCAAGTTGCAACCTGACCGGCCGAAGCGCGTCGCGGCACAAAAAATCTTCGTCCGCAAAGGCCAGCCGATAAGCCGGTGACCGCGTTTGAGGCGTATCTGGGATATGCTCGGCCGTATCTAAATCTGTATGGGCATCGCGAAACCTACTGCGGCGATCGTCTTTCATAGAGCACTCCTTGAAACTAAGACCCCAAGGAGTAGCCTGAAAAAACTACACTTTCCAGTAAAGGAATTGCGACACCTCCGAGCGCCCAAAGCCCGTTCGGCGCTTTGCACGTTGTAGCCAGTTTTAGAGCGATGCCAAATATGCTTCTTCTAGACTTTCGCGCAAAGCAACCATCTCACCTGTGGCTGCCATTTCGGCAGCAATCGGCTCGATCTTGTCAATCAAATCAACATGGTCTTCATGCACGTAGTGATATAATGGCTGCTCGTTTAGGGCGGGCATAATAGGTACGATGTCACCAAAGCCCAGTGTTTTGAGAGAGGCCATACCATCAAGGTAACTGGTTAGCGCGAGATCGACTCGACCGGCTTCTACAAGTTTATACATTGCTTCTGGACCATTCACCGTTGTCACAGTGTCAATGCCTTCAGTGATCGCAATCGTATGCAAAACTCCGGCTGCAATAGCAGATTTATAGTTCTTCAAATCTTCGCGGTTGCTAAGCGTAATATCTGCGCCATCCAACGCAAACCCAACGGTCTGCAATTTCGACAACGCCGTCGGGACGCGAATCAGAGACGTCACCCTCTCCCCCAACCCATAGACCCGTAGAGTTTCACCGTCCATTGCACCGCTTGACGCCTGCTGCAATGCACGTTTGCCTGGCAATGCGGTTATGGTCATATCAATGCCAGCCCGCTTGTAGATCTCTGTCAAAAGGCTTTCGCCCACAGCCTGCTCGGCCAAACCAGCAATGCGAACAAACTTATAAGGTGCCGCAGCGTGAACAAGTGTCGGGCCGACGGCCAACATAAGACCGGAAAAGCCAGCGGTTTTGAGGAATTCGCGTTTAGAAAGTGCCATCGGTGCCTCCAGAAGAGTTTTTCGAAGTAGAAGTCTGGCTGTTGAGCTAACCGAAGAAGGTAATAATCCGCTGAATCTTTCATTTTCATCTTTTCTAAGACTTTATTAGTCGCTCGCGGGGTGACGCCGAGCCTGTCTTTGGCTATCAACCTCCGAAATCCACGAGACCGGAGTTTTCCCCATGTCCAATGCTCAGCTTGAAACCGCCATCGAAGCCGCGTGGGAAGCACGCGACACCATCACGCCCACAACGACCGGCGAAACCCGCGAGGCTATCGAAGATACGTTGAACGCTTTGGATAGCGGCGCGCTGCGCGTTGCGGAAAAGCAAGCGGACGGCAGCTGGCACGTCAATCAGTGGGCCAAAAAGGCCGTGCTGCTTGGCTTCCGCATCAAAGATATGGAAGAGCAATCCGGTGGCCCACAGGGCTCTGGCTGGTGGGACAAGGTCGACAGCAAGTTCAAAGGCTGGGGCGACAACCAATGGAAAGCCGCGGGTTTCCGCGCCGTGCCTAACGCAATTGTGCGCAAATCGGCCTACATCGCCCCCGGCGTTGTATTGATGCCCTCCTTTGTGAACCTCGGCGCGCATGTCGACGAAGGCACCATGGTCGACACATGGGCAACCGTCGGTAGCTGTGCTCAGATCGGTAAAAACGTTCACCTCTCGGGCGGCGTTGGTATTGGTGGCGTATTGGAACCTATGCAGGCCGGCCCAACCATCATCGAAGACAACTGCTTTATCGGCGCGCGTTCCGAGGTGGTCGAAGGTTGTATCGTCCGCGAAGGCTCCGTTCTGGGAATGGGCGTGTTCATCGGCCAGTCGACCAAGATTGTTGACCGTGAAACCGGCGAAATTATGTACGGCGAAGTGCCCCCCTATTCGGTCGTCGTCGCAGGCTCCATGCCATCGAAAAACGGCATCAACCTCTATTGCGCTGTGATCGTGAAACGCGTGGACGAGCGGACCCGCTCAAAAACCGGCATCAACGAATTGTTGCGCGACTGATGTCAAAACGCTTCGCCTCACTTTGCACCGCGTGGCTAACCCTTGGGTTGGCCACCACTGCCTTGGCCGGACCATATGATGGGCTCTACTTCCCCGAAGGGGGAGCCGACCATTGGGATTGCCAGCGCGTCGGTGCAGATGGCGGAGCGATTTCCGTGCAAGACAACATGTTTGAGGGGGTGGAGAACCGCTGCAGCCTGACCAATCCGGTTGCCGTGCGCGGTATGGATGCCACGCTCTATGATGCGAAATGCAATGGCGAGGGCATGGAGTACGCGTATCGCATGATGCTGATGTCCAGCCCGCCGGGCCTAACCATTATCCGCGAAGGCTATGCCTCTTATTTCGAACGGTGTGATCAGCGATGAGCAAAGACAAAAAGCCCGCAAAAAAGCGCAAGCATCAGGTGTTCACCCTGCTGGTTGAGATTGGCCGCAAGGATGGCGACGGCTTGCCCGACAACAGCACCGGCGCGGCATTGATGTGCTATGCCTCAGGCGTCGATGAAGCCGAAGCGGTGCGCGAAACCGTTGCCATCCTCAAGCAGGCCGATACCGCCCCGCTTGATGTAACGGGGTACGGCACGCTCGATGAACGTCGCGAACAGGGTCATGACATCCCGGACGAAGAGATCGAACTGATGGACCGGGCACTGGCAGAGAACGCTGTGATTGTTGCTCAGGTCACGCCGTTTTTCGACAAGCCATAAGGGGCTAGGCGGCGCGGGCTTCGGCCAGAGTGATCGCCTCAAATGGCCCCAAAACCTTGATCCCGGTTCGGGCGTGCTCTGGCATCAAATTGCGTGGGACATCACCGAGCAGGGTTTGATTTAGCTGCTCGGTGCGGCGGCGCAAACGCCCGACATAGAGGCTCTCTAGTTCCGCTCCGGCGGCAATCACTGGCTCTTGCCTAGGCAACAATAGTTGATGGTATTCAACCATTTGAAGACCCTCTTCGTAGACAGCCGTGAACCCATTCACGAGGCTTAACGCCGGGATCAAAACCGCCTCACGGCCGAAAATATACTCAACCTCGGAGCCGCCTATAACCAGCCGTTGGTGGGGCGCAACCACAAGATCGCGCATCAAACCGAGGTAAGGCGCACGCAAACGAACCGGTTGAAACGAACCGAGCGCCGGAACAATCCGCGACACCCGATGCAACACCGGAACAATGCCGTTCTTGCGGGTATTGACCGTGTCGCCACAGCGCAAATCAGACACGGCACGATAGCCGGTCGGCGTCATCACCGGAACCTGTCCGACCAATGACGGCATCGGGCCAACGGCCTCGATCTCATCTGACACAGCGAAAAAGATCACGTCCGGGTCCATCTCGATCAACTGCGGACGGCGGGCCAGCGTATAGATATCTTCGATCAAAAGAGGCGGCGGCGCGGGTGTGGTTTCAACAACAACCGTGTCACTTTCAGGGCGCTCAACCGCAATCCGGCCAAAGCGCGCTTCACTGTCCCAGCTAAATGTCACCCTAAGGACATCGGTTCGGGCCTCGTGTTTGTGTTGCAGGACGGTGTGAAACACCTCTTCGCCCTGGCTCATCACCAAAACGATCCCGCCCCCCGGCACCGCGCGAAATGAAATCGCTCCAAACCACGGGTGTGCCCGTTCATACGACAAAAGCGTTTGTGGTCGACCATCCGGGGACAAGCGGGTTTCGATCATGATCGACCCCTTGGACATCAACCGGTCGCGTTGTTCAGCCCCGCCTCCGAAAATCCGGGGGCAGACCCAGGATTTCCCCTGGCCCGACAACGCGATCCAACTCATGCAACCTTGCTCCTGCTCAGCAGCGTCGCTTCGTGTCTTTGCAGAATGCGACGTGCTGCCGGACCGTACCCCGATCCGGTTTCCGGGTCCAGCTCTGGAAAGACATCTACGATTTCGGCAAGCGTTTCGTCTTCGAAGAGCGACGAGGTTTGCGGCCCCGGCAAAAAGCTTTCGCTCAGCAGACCATTGGCGCGAATAATTTCGTGCTGGTCAAAGAGGATATGCACATATTCGACCGTTCCACCTTCGGCGACCCGAATGGAGTGATCGTTGATCAGATGCTTGGCTGCGGCAAGAACTTCGGGCTCTTCGAATAGCAGATGCGCCATAATATCCTGCACCAAAACCCGATGCTGGGGCGACACCATGACCGCCGCATGATCCCCCAAGGCACCGGCGGCAATGCGGATTGGCGCATAATTTCCGCGTGCGGGAACGCTTCGCCGCCCAATCCAACGCAGCGGTTGCGGGCCATGATCGCGCGTGTTGACCAAATCCCCGGCCACCAGCTTGTGAACCGGTTTCTGCCCATCTGGCGTCTCGATCATTGTCCCGGCGACAAAACACGGCACCGAATCCACCGTGACATAGCCCACGTCGGTCTCACCGGTCGAACTTGTGGCGGTATAGGTGTAGTTTATCGTTTCTTCGTCGCCATCGCCAAGAACCGACATCGTGCCATCGGCGTTCAAGGTGATTTCCTGACCGGTGTTCAACACAACCGTGTCACCCGCGCTCACGGCGATGCCGTTGATATGGGTGATCGTCAACGTTCCGGCGGTGCCGTTTTCATCGTTTGCCAAGGCATCTACGACACTGCTGCCGGTGGTGTAGACTGTGACGCTATCTTCTAGTGCAACAAGGGTGGTTTGAACGGAATCTGCCGCGATCAACAGGTTGGAATCGTAGCGGTTGTCCACAACGTCAGCGACACCAATTCGGATCGAGTTCACCTGACCGGCTGTCACCGGCATCGTCAGAGTCATCGTGACAGTGAACCCGTCCATCTCGGTGTTGTATTCATCGTTTGTGTTGGAAATGAAAAGGTTCTCATTGGTCCCGGAGTTCACGTTTCTCGGGTCAATGTCACCATCACCAATCGCAACATCGACCTGAACGCCATTCACCCAAACGCCAACGAAATCCTGATATTGCGACGATTGATATTCCGGGTACTCTTCGGACGAAAACACAAACTGCATCGTCATGACGTCTTCCGTCGGGATGAAATCGACATCCAGATAAGACGCATCATAAGTGCGGGCTCCGGCGGCGGCATTGAAGTCAGAGTTGTTGTTCTGACCGCTCGTATTTGTCGAAGTGTTGGTACGCCAATTCGACTGCCCCCAGGAGTTGGTGAAGTCGGTCACCCGCCCCGTGGATAGGATCACGCCCTCATCCGACGGCGCGACGCCCGGCGACGTGCCGAACCCATCGGAATAAATCCCGGATGACCGACTATCCCCGGTATAGCTTGCCGAAACAACGGTGACCCCTTCCCCAAAGATGGTTTCCGCCATCTGGGTTGCGTTGGCCCCGGTGTTGATCGGCAGTTCTGATGCTGCGACCATGCTCGTCTGTCTCACTTGCGAGGCACACGACATCCTTGCCCGGCGAACCGAGTTAGACGAAAGATATCACTGAATACTGCGCGCCTGCCTCGGCGTTATCGTTGTTTTGATAATCTGTAACACATCCAACGGGTTGACGTTAACCTTTTCTCAACCTTTACCCTGCGGAACCCTTGGGCGGCCGATGTATTTTCGCCACATTTGCGATTGCCGTCCGACTGCGATAGCCAAGTCCCACAGCTTGAGGAGACCCCAGATGACCCGCATTGACCCCGCCGAATTGACCGCTCAACTTGTGCAATGCGCTTCTGTGACACCCGTCGAAGGTGGCGCTTTGGTACTCCTGCAAGGGGTGCTGGAAGAAGCCGGGTTTACCTGCACACGGGTGGATCGAAATGGCACGCCCAACCTCTACGCCCGCTGGGGCGTCAAAAAGCACAGCCAAAGTTTTGGGTTCAACGGTCACACGGATGTTGTTCCCATCGGCGACGAAACCGATTGGCAACATGCCCCCTTTGGCGCTGAAATCATTGACGGTTTCATGTACGGGCGCGGCACCACCGATATGAAATCGGGCGTCGCGGCCTTTGCCGCCGCTGCAATCGACTATGTCCGCGAAACACCCCCCGATGGCGCTGTTATTCTTGCCATCACCGGCGACGAAGAAGGCGATGCCACCGACGGCACAACTGCCTTGCTGGATTGGATGGATGCCGAGGGCGAATCCATGTCGGTCTGCTTGGTCGGAGAGCCGACCTGCCCTGATCACATGGGCCAAATGATGAAAATCGGACGTCGCGGGTCGCTCTCAGCGTGGTTCGAGGTTGAAGGCAAACAGGGCCATTCCGCCTATCCGCACCGCGCCTGTAACCCCTTGCCGGCAATGGTGCGCCTGATGGACCGCCTTGCCAGTCACGAGTTGGACCAAGGAACCGCGCATTTCGATGCCTCAACCCTTGCGGTTGTGACCATTGACACCGGGAACCCGGCAACAAACGTCATTCCGGCCAAGTCTTCGGCCTGTGTCAACATCCGGTTCAACGACGATCATACCGGTGCCGAGCTTAGCGATTGGTTGCGCAACGAGGCCGCCAAGATCGACACCGAGTTTGGCACGACAACAGGCGTCACCATCAAGATTTCTGGCGAAAGCTTCCTTACCCCTCCCGGTCCCCTGTCTGATTTGATCGGCAAAGCGGTCGAGGCAGAGACGGGCCACGCGCCAGAGCTTTCGACCACCGGTGGCACATCGGACGCGCGTTTTGTCAAAAATCATTGCCCCGTGGTTGAATTCGGGTTGGTTGGCAAAACCATGCATGCGGTTGATGAACGTGTCGAAGTCGCGCAAATTCATCAATTGAAAGCCATCTATACCCGGATTTTGCAGGATTATTTTGCATGATCGTTCGGGTTGCCACCGATGCCGACATGGGCGCCTGCTTCGCGCTCCGCCGCACAGTTTTCATTGATGAACAGAACGTTCCAGAAGAGCTGGAACTTGACGAGCACGATCAAACGGCAGTGCACCTGATCGCTGAGATCGACGGCACGCCAATGGGAACTGCGCGTATGATGTTCGGCGATGACTATGCCAAGGTGGGCCGTGTGTGTGTTTTGCAGTCTGCCCGCGGAACGGGCCTTGGCAAAGCCTTGATGCTCGAAACCATCAACCAAGCCAAACTTCGCCCCGGCATCACAAAAGTCATCCTTCAAGCGCAAACATCGGCGCTTGGCTTTTACGAAGCCCTTGGGTTTGTCGCCCATGGCGGGATCGTCATGGACGCCGGGATTGAGCATCGCGATATGGAAATGGTCCTTACGTGATGCGCACTGTTATTGTCATGGTCAAGGAACCGCGCCCCGGTCGGGTCAAAACCCGTCTGGGGCGCGACATCGGTTATACCCGGTCTGCTTGGTGGTTTCGCCATCAATCCGCCGCCCTTTTGCGCCGCATTCAAGACCCGCGCTGGCAAGTGGTTTTGGCCGTATCGCCCGACCGCGAGGGGTTGCAAAGCCGGGTCTGGCCCCATCATCTACCACGATGGCCGCAAGGTCGCGGCAACCTTGGCGACCGGATGGCGCGCATGATGTCGCTGGCCCCCAATGGCCCCGTTTGCGTTATCGGGGCCGACATTCCCGGTATCAATCGCAACACGCTGTGGACTGCTTTTCAGGGGTTGGCCGGTCATGACGCCGTTTTTGGCCCCGCTATGGACGGTGGGTATTGGCTTGTTGGTTTGCGCAACGGCGGGCATGTGCCAAATGGGCTATTTGACGGGGTACGTTGGTCTTCCGAAACGACTCTAACCGACAGTATCGCAAGCCTCGGACAACGACGTGTGGCATTGGTTGATCCTCTGCGCGATGTGGATACCGTCGACGATCTCGCTAAAATCTGAACAACGAATTGCGGATTGCAGCCCAAAGCGCCCCGCATAATCGAATAGGCCATGACGCTGTTGGCAACCCGTGTTACGGGAAAGCATGAGCAAGCTGCCAACAAAACCCGAGATCCTAGATTGGATCAGCGAAAACCCGACCCTCACCTCGAAACGCGACATTTCCAAAGCGTTTGGGATAAAAGGGGCCGCCCGGATTGACCTCAAACGCCTGTTAAAGGAGTTGGAGGCCGAAGGTCATTTGCAAAAGCGCAAAAAGACCTATCAAGACCCTGATCGCTTGCCCCCGGTGAGCGTCCTTCAGATGTTGGCACCAAACAAAGATGGCGATCTCTTTGCGCGACCGTTGGAATGGCACGGCGAAGGTGTGGAACCGGTCGTACTCTATGTGCCGCGCCCCTCTGATCCGGCCTTGGGCGAAGGCGATCGTATTTTGGCACGGCTTCAGGTCGTGCATGAAGAAGACCACAATTACGAAGCCCGCCTGATCCGCAGCATTGGAACCAGCCCGCGCAAAGTTGTTGGTATTTTTCGCAAAGGGGCCGAAGGCGGGCGGATCATGCCCATCGACAAGGGCAATGACAAAGAGTGGCTTGTTCCAAGTGATGCGACCGGCGGTGCCAAGGATGGCGAGCTGGTTGAGGCAGAACAGGCCGGGCCCAAAGGGCGGATGGGCCTTCCCAAGGCGCGGATTGTCATGCGTTTGGGGGACCCGACCGAACCACGCGCCGTTTCGTTGATTGCGATCCACCAACATGGCATCCCCGATGACTTTCCCCAAAACGTGCTTGAGGAAGCCGATAGCATGAAGCCTGCCGGGCTCGCCGGACGCACCGATTTGCGCGACATGCCCCTGGTTACCATCGACCCATCCGACGCCCGTGATCACGACGATGCGGTTTACGCCCAAGCCGACGAAGACCCAAAAAACAAAGGCGGACATATCGTTTGGGTCGCTATCGCCGATGTGTCCCACTATGTGCGCCCCGGATCGCGGCTCGATAATGAGGCCCGCAAACGCGGCAACTCAAGCTACTTCCCGGACCGTGTTGTTCCGATGTTGCCTGACCGTCTGTCCGGCGACCTATGCAGCCTTCACGAAGGGGTGCCGCGGGCCTGTCTAGCCGTTCGCATGGTCTTGGACGCCGACGGCAACAAGCTATCGCACGAATTTCTACGCGGTTTGATGCGGTCGCCCGCTTCTTTGAACTATCAAGAAGTCCAGGCCGCCATGGATGGCGCGCCCAACGAGCGGACCGAAGAGCTCATTCATCCGGTCATTCGCCCGCTCTATGCGGCCTACGCAGCGCTCAAATCCGCACGCGAACGCCGCCAGCCGCTCGATCTTGATTTACCCGAACGCAAGATCGTTTTGGGCGAGGATGGCAAAGTCACCTCGGTCGATTTCACTGAACGTCTCGACGCACACAAGATGATCGAAGAGTTCATGGTTTTGGCCAATGTCGCCGCCGCCGAGACGTTGATTGCCAAGGACACACCGCTTTTGTTCCGCGTGCACGAAGAGCCGCCGGTGGACAAGCTCGACTCCCTTCGTGAAACCGCCCAGAGCGCCGGGTTGGTTCTGGCCAAAGGGCAAGTTCTGAAAACCCGGCACCTCAACAAATTGTTGCATGATGCCGCCGGTACAGAAGAAGCCGAGCTCATCAATCTCTCGACCCTGCGGTCGATGACACAAGCCTATTACAGCCCGAAAAACTTTGGGCATTTCGGTTTGGCGTTAATGAACTACGCACATTTCACCTCGCCGATCCGGCGCTATTCCGATCTGATCGTGCATCGCGCCTTGATTACGGCGCATGGCTGGGGCGATGACGGGTTGTCACCGGTTGATATCGAAACGCTTGAGGCCACGTCGCAACATATTTCCGACACGGAACGCCGCTCGATGATGGCCGAACGGGACACAACCGATCGCTATCTTGCCGCCTTTCTAAGCGATCGTATGGGGGCCGAATTTACCGGGCGTATTTCCGGCATCGCCAAATTTGGCGTCTTTGTAAAACTGGACGAAACCGGTGCCGATGGGCTTGTCCCGATCTCGACCCTTGGCAACGAGTATTTCGATTTTGACCGCGAGGCGGGCACCTTGATGGGCTCGAAAACCGGTCGGATTATAGGCTTGGGGATGCGTGCCAAGGTCAAGTTGATAGAAGCCGCCCCTGTCACCGGTGGCATCGCCTTTGAGATGCTAGAGCTTGAAGGCGATGAGATGGAGCGCGGCTCTGGTGGGCGCATGCGGCGCGGTTATGGGCGCGGGCGAAGTAAATCCGGACCTTCGCCACGACGCAAAGCCACCAAGTCCAAGATCAAAACCGCCAAGACCAAGCGCAAGGTGTCCCGCAAACGCAAGTGATCTTCACAAATTTCGGGGGACGGTACTCAAACGCTCCGCCCCCTGTCAGTTTTTGACAGCACGTGGCAGTATGTATCTCTCATGTCTCGTACCGAACGCCTTTTTCAGTTGATGGATACGCTGCGCCGCCTGCCACCCCCTGTGACGGCCGGGCAATTGGCGCAAGAAACCGGCGTGTCTGAGCGCACCCTGTACCGCGACATTGACTCGTTGCGTGGCCTTGGTGCGGTGATCGACGGGGCCGCCGGTTTTGGGTATACCTTGATCGAAGATGCCCACCTCCCACCACTAAGTTTCGATGACGAAGAGCTTGAGGCGCTTGTTGTTGGATTGCGAGAGGTCAGAGCCGTCGGCGACCCGGCCTTGGCTCAAGCCGCCTCACGCGCCATGGCGCGCCTCAAAGCGCGGCTGCCCGACAAACAAGCGCACCGATTGAAACATGCGGTTCTAACGGCACACAGGTTTTTCCCAACTCCGGCCCCCGGTATTGATGCCAGCGCGTTGCGCAAGGCCTGTTGGGAAGAAAAACAAGTGGTTTTTGACTATACGGACCGCAACGGTGCCCCCACTCAGCGCGAGGTCAAACCGCTCTCGATTATCTTTTTTGAGCAAAGCCATTGTTTGGTTGCGGAATGCCAGCTGCGACAAGCGTTTCGCACGTTTCGGCTTGATCGTATGTCAAACTTGGATGTCACCACCCGGTCTTTTCGACCGCATCGTGTTGGCCTTCTACGCGAAGCTCTAAAGCGGTTTACCGGCGAAATCGACAATCACGGTTAGGTCGCTCTAATCGTCGTCTTCGGGCTGGCAATACCCACCTCGAAAACACCGCTGCAATGCGTCTAGGGTTTTGCGGCGCGGTTCGGGGAATAGCCAGCTTTCGCAGGGATCGGAAATGGCAATATGGCGACCGTTTTCGCGTTTGATAAACACCAAATACTGCCGCCCCGAATCTGGGTGTCCGCACCAAGAACCAAAGCATTGGATGCGTAATGACACATGACCTTGAAACGGGTCTTTGAACCCGTCGACCCCAAGGGAATTCCCGACAAGTTGCGCCCGCAACTCGACATCGTCATGACCACCATCGGACACCGCAGGAGGCAGGCGGCTTTCGTCGAAATCCAATCGCCCGACGACCGCGCCCCAACGATCCTCGGATGCGTTGGCTTCAAGATAACTTCGTACGGCATCTGGTTTCAGACAGCTAAGCGCCAACGCCGGGTGTGCAAACCCGAGCATAACCAAAATCGCCGTACAAAGCCTTTGCATTACAAATACCCCTTAAAGGCGGCCATGACCTGCTCATAGACACCGCGTTTGAAGGGAACAATTTGCTCCAACACCTCATCCGCAGCCAACCAACACCATTTTGAAAACTCGGGGTGCTCAACATCAATGTTGATATGATCGTCGCGACCGTGAAAGCGCAAAAGGAACCATTTCTGCTCCTGCCCTTTGAACCGACCCTTCCAGATTTTCGGCACAATATCATGGGGTAGATCATAGGCGATCCAACCATCGGTCTGCGCCTCAATGGTCACAAGATCGGCGGACACACCGGTTTCTTCCTCAAGCTCACGCAGGGCGGCGGTTTGTGGGTCTTCGCCCTTGTCGATCCCGCCTTGGGGCATTTGCCAGGCGGGCACCTCGCTATCCAAACGCTGCCCTACCCACGCATGCCCATCGGCATTCACAAGCATAACCCCAACATTTTGACGATAGGGGAGTTTGGCGATGTCTTCGGGCGTCATGGGCGTCTCTTTTCTACTGCGTTTGTGCGAAATACCGGCATGGCAGATGTGTCATACCGCAAAGGGCTTTCCAACAGGTTGCCATGACGCCGACAAACAAAAAAGGCGAGGTTTCCCCCGCCTTTTGAACCATGTCCGATGAATGGGTGATTATTTCGCGTCGCCCAACGCCGACAAGCCACGCAGGATGTCGATGGCATAGGCCAACTGGTAGTCATCTTCGCGCAGCTTGGCCGCGGCTTCGGCTTTTTCGCGATCTTCCTCGATATGGCGAATTTCATCTTCGCTCAACGAGTCATTATCCAAACGCCCGCGCAAATCCGCTTCGGAGCGGGAGAAGCGGTTGTTGGTTTCCTCTTCCTCTTCGCTCTCTGGCTTGCGGCGAGGCTGTTCCACCACCACGTCTGGCGACACGCCCAGCGCTTGGATCGAGCGGCCCGATGGGGTGTAATAGCGCGCCGTGGTCAAGCGCATCGCGCCTTCGCCGCGCAAGGGCATAACGGTTTGAACCGATCCCTTACCAAAGCTTTTGGTGCCCACAACAATGCCGCGACGGTGGTCTTGCAAAGCACCCGCAACGATTTCCGACGCCGAAGCCGAGCCGCCATTGATCAAAACAACCAAGGGCTTGCCATCGGCGAGATCGCCGGGGGTTGCGTTGAAACGCTCCCCATCTGCCGGGTTACGACCACGCGTCGATACGATTTCACCAGCCTCAAGGAAGGCATCGGAAACACGGATCGCCTGGGTCAAAAGACCGCCGGGGTTGTTGCGCAGATCGAGAACGAAGCCGTTCACATTGTCCATGCCACCGGCTTCTTCGACCTGCTTGGCAAGACCGTCGGACAGGTTCGGGAATGTTTGATCGTTAAACGTTGTCACCCGCAAAACGACTGTCTTGCCCTCAAGACGCGAGCGCACAGCGGTCAGTTTGATGGTGTCGCGAATGATCGACACGTCAAAGGGTTCTTCTTCGCCTTCGCGGACAACGGTGATGATGATTTCGGAGCCAACCGGGCCACGCATCAAATCAACCGCTTCGTCCAATTTCAAACCGAGAACAGATTCACCATCAACATGGGTGATGAAATCGCCCGCTTCCATACCGGCGGCATCCGCAGGGGTGCCATCAATCGGGGAAACAACTTTGACGAAACCGTCTTCTTGGGTGACCTCGATACCAAGCCCACCAAATTCGCCACGCGTTTGAACGCGCATGTCTTCGGCATCTTGGGGCGGCAAATAGCTGGAATGCGGGTCAAGCGAAGTCAACATGCCGTTGATCGCCGCTTCGATCAGGTCCGCTTCGTCCACTTCGGACACATATTGCGCCCGGATGCGCTCAAAGATGTCACCGAAAAGATCGAGCTGTTCATAGACGCTTGCCGGGCGGTCGGCCTCTTGGGCCACAAGTGGGCCAACAAATTGTGTGGTCGCGACCACCGAGGCCAAAGTGCCACCAAGCGCGGCCATGACGAATTTTTTCATTCTCAATTATCCCTTGTCGGTTGCGAACCACAAAAGTGGATCGACGGGCGCATCGCCCTCTCTTACCTCTATATAGAGCGTTTCAGAACGCTCGGCGCCACCCCCTTCACTCAAAGGTGACGAATTATTCATCTGCATCGTGCCGCCCATGGTGCCAACCGGGCTGCCCTCTGGCAAAACTTGGCCGATTTCGCCATAAACCGCATCCAACCCGGCCAAAACAAGCATAAGGTCGGCTTGTGGTTCAAGAATGATCACCAAGCCGTAGTCAAGCAGCGGCCCATTGTAGCGAATGGTGGCCGCAACCGGCGTTGTTACCAAGGCCTGAGGTTGGGTCGCGACGACGATACCGGGGCGTGTAACCCCCGCGGCATCGGATTCGCCCGCCTGACGCAAAATCACGCCGCGCACCGGCAATTGCAAAAGCCCCATACGATCGTCAATCCGGGTCGTGGTAACCGGCGCGTCGTCTTCGCTAATTTGCGTAAGGCCCGACGCAAAGCCCTGAAGCGTTTCCGTGGCCGAAATCAGAATCGCGGTTTTGATCGGGTCTTCGGTAAAACGACGCGGTAAATCGGTTCTATCGGCAATGGCTTTGGAAAGGGCGGTTCGGGCGTCTTGCACACCTTCCAACCCTTTTTCGAGGGTTTGTGCCGCGTTTTGCTGAAGCTCTCGCAGGGCGCTGACCTCTTCAAGGTCAGCGCGCAATTCTGACGCCTGCTCGGCGAGACCAGGTGTGACCGACGCCACCAACATACCAGAGCGCGCCATGCCAAGAGGCCCTTGGGGGTGCAAAAGGGTTTTCGGTTCTGCCTCACCACCCATTGCCGTCAAAACACCTAGCAATTGCTGAATCTCTGCCTCTTGCGACTCCAGCTTTCGGCTAAGCTCGGTTTCACGAATAGCAGCGGCGCGAAGCCCTTCGCGCATGGCAGCAAGGCCATCTTCATAGGCGCGCACGGTTTCCGTCAACGCCTTGACCCGATCCCGTGCGCTTTCCGCCTGATCCAAGCCAATAGACGCTGCATCTAGCGCATCGGCGGCGGCGCGGGCCCCGGCCCCGCCATCCTGAGCAAACAGCGGCGTGGCACAAAGGCAAAAGATCAGCGCGAGGCGTCTCACTTGATCAGGCTCTCCCCTGTCATTTCGTCCGGTTTCGCAAGGCCCATGACCTGCAACAGTGTCGGCGCAACATCCGCCAAACGACCGGCCTTTAGCTCCGCCCCTTCAGGCCCACCAAACAATACGACAGGCACCAAATTGGTGGTGTGCGCCGTGTGCGGCCCGCCGGTTTCAGGATCGACCATGGTTTCACAATTGCCATGATCGGCAATGACCAGCATCGCGCCACCTTTTTCTTCGAGCTTGGCAACAACCTGCCCCAAACCGGCGTCCACCGCTTCGCAAGCCTTGATCGCCGCATCAAGATCACCAGTATGGCCCACCATATCCGGGTTGGCGTAGTTCACAACTATCAGGTCATAGCCATGATCAATGGCACCAAGGAACTGCTCGGTCACTTCGCCAGAGCTCATTTCGGGTTGCATATCATAGGTCGCCACCTTGGGCGATTTGGGCATGAAGCGGTCTTCGTTCGCCTCTGGCACCTCAACACCGCCGTTCAAAAAGAACGTCACATGCGGGTATTTTTCGGTCTCGGCCAAACGGAATTGCGTCTTGCCTTGCTCGGCCACCCAATGGCCGAGGGTATTGGTGATTTCACGCTTTGGATAGGCGGTGGTCATATAGCCGTTGTGCGCATCAGAATATTCGACCATCCCCAAAAGTGCCGACAACTCCGGCGCTTTTCGCTCAAAGCCATCGAACTCCGACGCCCCAATGGCCGCCAAAATCTCGCGCGCGCGATCCGAGCGGAAATTCAAGCAAAAGAACCCGTCCCCAGCTTGAACGCCAGCGTAATCGCCGATCACAGTTGCGGGTATGAACTCATCTGTCACGTCCTTGGCGTAGTTTTGTGTGACCGCGATGACAGCATCATTCGCCGCCTCGCCCTGCCCCAAAACCATTGCATTATAGGCGGTTTCAACACGTTCCCAGCGGTTATCGCGATCCATCGCATAATATCGACCGGTCACCGTGCCAATCAACGCGCCCATAGGCAGACCATCCACCAAGTCATTCATGAACACCTTGGCCGAGCTTGGTGCGACGTCGCGCCCATCGGTCACCGCATGGAAAACCACCTCAACACCTTGATCTAGGATCGCTTGGATCGCGGCTTTGATATGGTCGATATGGCCGTGGACGCCGCCATCGGAGACAAGCCCCATCAGATGCGCCCGCCCGCCCGCGGCTTTGACCTTGGTCGCAAACTCGACAACTGCGGCATTGGTGAAAAACGAACCATCTTCGATCGCCAGATCAATCTGGCCCAAATCCATCGCCACAACCCGACCCGCGCCGATGTTCGTATGCCCCACCTCAGAGTTCCCCATCTGCCCGGTTGGCAGGCCGACATCAGGCCCATGCGTGATGAGCGTGGCGTTGGGGCAGGTTGCCATCAACCGGTCCATTGTTGGCGTTTTCGCCAAATAGGGGGCGTTGGCAGCGGTGTCATCGGACAAGCCCCAACCGTCGAGGATGGTCAAGATTACGGGTTTAGTCATGAAATAGGCCCTTGCATGCGGGGAGTTGAGCGCTGTTTAGCAGCCCCTGCGCAAGATGCGAAGGGGGCCGCGTGCAACAACGTGATAACGGCTTGTTTTTGCTTCTAAGCTTAGGAAAGCTCGTGCGCCCAAGGTGGATTGGCCCCGGCGCGCGACACGGTCACCGCGGCAACCTTGGCCCCATGGGCAAGCGCCGCTTTGGCTTGATCGCCGGTCATGCCCTTGAGCGCCGTTTTTGAAAGCAAGCCCAGCTCGGACAGTTTGGCGAGAACTCCGGCGTTAAAGGTGTCGCCCGCGCCGACCGTATCAACAACCTGCACTTTTTCGACCGGAACCGAGACCTGAGACCCATCGGCAAGATAGCCAGACGCGCCATCCCCGCCGCGCGTTACGATAATCATCGCCGCCCCACCGTTCAAAAGCGTCGCCACCTTTTCGTCCAATCCCGCATCGCTCGGCACAATCCAATCCAAATCTTCATCCGACACTTTGATGATGTCAGATTTGGCAAGCATCTTGTCCAAGCGCGCCCGATAGCGGGCCTCATCTTGGATGAAACCGGGGCGGATATTTGGGTCAATCATCACCGCCCGCGTGTCACCGTAGCGCTCTAAGAGCGCCGCATAAGCATCGGCCCCCGGCTCACAAGCCAGGCTGATGCCCCCAAAATACAGCGTATCAACATCACTAGGCAGACTAGGCATGTCCTGCGGCCCAAGCATGCGACCGGCAGAATTTTCATCATAGAAATCATAGGTGGCATGGCCATCGCGCAGCTGCACAAACGCCAATGTCGTCGGGCGTGCAACCTCGACCACCAGATTCGTATCGACTTGGCTTGCCTCTAGCCCGGCTTTGAGCTGTTGCCCGAACATATCTGTCGACAGCCCCGTCAGCATCGCCACCTCTGTGCCCAACCGGCCCAGAGCCACCGCCGTATTGAAAATCGCACCGCCAGTATGCGGGACGAATCCGTCGCGTTGTGTGTTTGTTGGCGTTGGGATCATGTCGATCAACGCTTCGCCACAGCACAAGATCATGGCAAAATCCTTTCGGGAATGTTTCCGCTAACAGTGCCAATACCGACCCGCTTGTCCATGCGTCAAGAGGGCGACGGCACACTGCAATGCGTATTTATATAAGTGTTTGTTGACCACGCCTTTTTTACCCGGCACACTTTTCGAAACTGAATTCAGGTCTTGGGACCTGGATGTGGGAGGTTCCGATGTCATCAAATCTCTCGGACATAGAGTTCATCCAAGCGCTGTGCGAAGATGGTGGATTAAGATTGTCTGACGCTTTCAGCGAGGCGGGCATAGGCCTTTTGCATCTTGATCTTGCCACAAGAGACATAAGTTTCAGCCGAAGCCTTTCCGAGCGATTAGGGTTGGACACTGGTGGACATTCAACACAGCTTAGTGCCCGACAAATGTTTGTTCATCCCGACGATCATTGGATGCCTGAACCCGCGTTGGTGGCTCATCTCGAACATGGCCAACCCTATGAAACTCTTATGCGTTTCAAGCATGCAAATGGCGAGTATTTGTATTGCCGCACAATCGCCAAGGCTTTCTTTGATTCCGAAGGCAAGCCCGACAAGATGATTGGGATTGTCCGCGAAGTTGACGCACATGAACGCGGGAAAGAGGCGATGCGGCGCGCGGAACGCATGGTTAAATTAGGCAACTGGCATCAAAGTCTGACGACCGGAAAAACCACATGGTCCGAAGGTATGTTTGTTATCCACGGGGTTGTTCCCGGCACAATGGAGGTGTCCGAAGACTGGGTCTTTGATCAATTTCTTGCCGAAGACCGGTCGCATGTTCGCGATGAAATATCGACCGCTATTGCCCAAGCCGCCCCTTTTGAATTTCGCGCCCGCATCTCGACCTCAAATGACGAAATTCTGACGCTACACATAGTCGGAGATGTCGAAATCGGTGCCCAAGGCGAAGTTATCGCTTATTACGGCGTTGCCCGTGACATTACCCATGAATTGCAGCAAGAAACTCTTTTAATTCAATCTCAAAAGGCCGAATCAATTGGAAACATGGCCGGTGGCGTCGCCCATGATTTCAACAATCATCTGGCCGTGATCCTTGGCAATCTAGAACTGATGCAGGAAGAAACCGACGATCCGGTTTTGCAGCGGCACATTAGGACCTGTATCAATGCGGCCTCAAGTGGGGCGGAACTGACAAAAAACATGCTCAGCTTTGCGCGCAAGGCACCGCTTGTTCCCCAACTCCTGGACATCAACGAAGTGGTGAGAAACACCAACCAATGGGCCCGGCGTACGCTCCCCGCAACAATTTCAACCGAAGTTTATTTGCAAGCCGGACTTTGGAAAGCCGAGGTGGACAGAAGCTCCGCCGAAAGTGCCCTCCTGAACCTTATCCTGAACGCGCGTGATGCGATGCCGGACGGTGGAAAGTTGACGATCGAGACATCGAACATGCGCATCGACGATGATTTCATTCAAAACAGACAGGAGGATCTTCAGCCCGGTCGCTACGTGTTGTTGTCCGTAAGTGACACCGGTCATGGCATCCCAGAACCGATGCAGAACTCGATCTTCGATCCATTCTTCACCACAAAGGAACCGGGCAAGGGAACCGGTCTTGGCCTATCCATGGTGATGGGTTTTATGAAGCAATCCAATGGAACCCTGCGCGTGTATTCGGAAGTGGGAACCGGGACCACGTTCAACGCCTATTTCAAGGCTGACGACACCGCCGACAAGGCCCCCGTCGCCACAGTCACGACACCGAACAATGATCAAACAAAACACCGACGCATCCTTGTTGCAGAGGATGAACCAGGCGTGGCCGACATACTCATGCGTATTCTAAGCAATGCTGAATATAAGGTGACACTTGCGGAAAACGGCGATTTGGCCAAAGCCATATTTGAAAGAGATCCACATTTCGATCTTCTGCTAACAGACATCGTGATGCCGGGAACCTTGCAAGGCAGCGCACTGGCCAGAGAGTTACGCAAGATTCGCGGTGATCTGCCAGTGGTCTTTATGTCAGGCTATGCAAACGAGGCCATGGTACACGGCAACGGTCTGCGACCAGAAGACATCCGCCTTATGAAACCAGTCCGGCGACAGGAATTGCTCGCCGCACTGAGGAAAGCATTGACAGGATAACCTCTGTCA
>NZ_JBZXVN010000051.1:0-15196 GCF_058892305.1 Pelagimonas sp. | reverse complement strand
CCGGTGATGACTTCGGGGATATGCATCAGCGGCTGGATGAACATGATCACCGCCAGAACCAAGATCGCGTAGAACGCGCCGTGTTCGAGAAAGCGGAACTCGGATAGGACTTCGCGTTCGACCAAGGCGATGGTCATCGACCGCACATACATCGCGCCAATGCCAAGACCGATGGCGATGACAAAGAGGTTTTGCGACAGGGCAAACGCCCCGATCACCCCATCAAAACTGAAACTGGCATCCAAGACCTCGAGGTACAAGAACGCCCCAAGCCCAGCTTTGCCAGCGGTAAGACCGGCCTGATTGCTATCCAACATCCGGCCCAAAAACTCGACCGCAAAGAAGGTCATCATGCCATATAACGCCATGGTCACGAACTCGGCGCGCGCGCCATCGGGATAGAGCGTCGCCACGATCAATATGATCACAAGGGCCAGAGCCGCCTCGACACCGCGCATCACCGAACAGCGCACAGCCGCGTTCAATAGGCCCAAACCAATGTTCGTCCTTGTCAGGATCAAAGAAGAACGACAGCGCCACCATCAACAAAAACGCCCCGCCAAACGCGGCGATTTTTGGGTGCGCGACATGCATGATGTCGGCATAGCGATCCGGGTTGCTCACGGCCAATTTCAGCGCCTCGATCGGTCCGGTGCCTGCTGCGATGCTCACAACCATGACCGGGAAAACGATCCGCATTCCGAAGACGGCGATCAAAATACCCCATGTCAAAAACCGCTTTTGCCAAACCGGGTCCATTCGTTTCAGGATATTGGCATTCACCACCGCATTGTCAAAGGACAGCGAGATTTCCAATATCGACAGCACTAGGCAGATGAAAAATACCGACCACATGCCTTGCACAGTGCCGGTAAAGCGCCAACCGACCCAAAGACTTAGCAGAAGGCCCAAGGCGGTAAAGGAAAAGGCCCAGGAGAAATAGGTAAGGATCGAACGGGAAGACGTGACAGACATGAGCAACCCTATGGCAGTGCTAAATAAAAGGGCGCAAGGCAGTAGATGCACTTGCGCCCAGTGGAGGACCCTAGAAACTTAGGAAAACAGCATGCCGCCGTTGATATCCACATTGGTGCCGGTGATGAAAGAGGCCCCGTCCGACGCCAGATAAACCGCCAGCTTGGCGACTTCGTCGGAATTGCCTTCACGCTTTAGCGGTGTGATGTTGGCCACGTGGCTGCGCACTTCGGGCTTGGTAAAGGTGTTGTGGAAGTCGGTGTTGATCATGCCCGGACAGACACCGTTAACGCGGATTTTTGGCGCCAACTCTTTGGCCAAACCCCGCGTCAGGGTCATCACAGCGCCCTTGGAGGCACCATAGGCCGACGCACCGGGTCCACCGCCATCACGACCGGCCTGCGAGGCCAGTGTCACAATTGAGCTACCCTCCCCCATATGCGGCAGGCATTCACGCACCGCCAGCATCAACGAAGTGGTGTTGAGGTTCATGACGGTGTTCCAATGCTCAAGTGTCATTTCGGACATCGGCACACGGGCCACCAAACCACCGGTGACGTGGATCAGGCTATCGACTTTGCCATAGGCCTCGACCGTCGCAGCAACCAATGCTTTGACGTCTGCCTCAGAGGTCATGTCACCCTGAAGGGCAATGGCACTGCCACCGGCGGCATTGATCTCTTCCACGGCGGAATCGGCACCGGCCGAGCTTGAGTGATAGTTGATCACAACATTCGCACCCTGAGCGGCCAATTCCATCACACAAGCACGCCCAATATCGCGGCCACCGCCTGTTACAATTGCGGTTTTACCCTGCATAATCATTTGTATTTCTCCTGTTTTATCTGCCGCATCGGGCTCTTGTCTGGTGTAGCGAGTGGCGTCCCCACCGCCCTATGGGTTAGGCCTTGGCCAATTTTTGAACGACAACCTTGAAGCTGTTTTCATCCGCATCGGTGAAATACAGATCGCAGTCATAGCCCTGATCATCGAGGAAATGGAAAATCCGTTTCGGATCGGTCTTTCGGTACGGCACCAGCAGGGTCGCAATGCGGTGGCGTTTCGCGGCCGGATAGCTGGCGGTCATGCAAGTCGAAATTGGTAGACCTTCGACCTCGGACATATCCACACCGGGGAAACCGGTTTCCTGCGTGATCTCGGGCTTGCCACCTTCGGACCACAACACCTCGCCATAGAACCCGGCCTTTTCGCCGGTATAGCGGAAGGACCCTTTGCCAAGCTGGAACGGTCCATTTGCGTGCAAACGGAAATCAATGGTGACAGGTTCATCGGCGTCAATCGTATCGACAAAGACAAAGTAGCTGCCGTTGATGAAATATACTTCGCGCTCAACCCGTGTCACTTCGGGCGAGAGCAGCTTGTAAGCCGCTGTGGCCTCACCCTTCATATAGACATGGCCCTCGCGTTGTTCGGCCGCTAGGATTTGCCCGGTTGATTGCATCTGCTTGGCTTTGTCGCGATCCGCATATTGCCCTTTTCCATTGATCATAATGGCATTTTTCGAGATCGTCTGGCGGCGCCATGTCTGGTGCATCGAACTATTGAAGGCCACGTAATGCCCGGATTGAATGGCCAGATCTTCGCCATAAGCCGCGAGGCAAAAGGCGTTCTGATCGCCGTGCGAGTGGCTGATCGAGCCGAAAGGTGAGGCTTTGAACACAAATTGAACATGCTCATCCGGCACATCCATCTTGTGTTGGATCGCGACCCAACCGATCCCCTTGAACCAACGCAGTTGATCTTCTTTTGACGGGGCTTGTGCCTCGATCATCGGCCATTGTTGTTGATAGGCCATTTCATCGAAATTGAAGTCCCACCAACCCCAGTTATAGAAAGCCATCTCGGTGCCAGGATCGTTGCGTTTGATCTCGTCATAGTACCATTGATAGGCCCCGTTGCCGGTCACACCCGCATATTGGCGCAGGTTGTAACCGATCTTGAGACAGGGCAGATCACCCATGGTGCTATCATCGCCAAAGGTCGCGCGGCGGGTGTCGGGCGCTTTGGTATAAAGCGGCATGTCACCGGTTTTCTGAAAGAACGGGCGCTCATAAAGATCATAACCGGTAAAGGCTTTGAGCAGGTTCGCTGCGTCAATCAAATAAGCCTGACCGGTCATCCAATAATGCGGGCCTTCGGCCCAGCCACCCTGCTCATCGCCCCATGGGGTATAGACAGTCGAGAGGAATTCGATTGAGTAATCCAGCCACTCACGCGCCTCGGGTTCTTCGTCCAGCATGGCAATGCAACAGGGCACCAAAACCGCCGAAACGGCCCGCACGGCGTGGCTATCGTAGGGGAAGAGATGGATGTTGGCGTGGTCTATGATGTGTTCGGCAATCTCACGCGTGCGGATCAACAAAGCGGTGCGGACTTTGTCACGCTCTTCGGCGCTCAGCTGATCATGCAACCAATCGTAGCCCCAGCCCAACGCCAAGGTCACACGGAACGCCCATTCGTCGGTATAGGCGCGCGACGTGGTTCCATTTGGGTCCCAATCGGCAGCGGCCAGCAACCAGTCTTTGGCGCGATCCAGAAGCGCTTGATCGTCAAGAACTTTGCCGCCAACGGCGAGATGACGGATCGCATAAAGCAGTTCTTGGCAGTCGATATAGGTTTGACGCCAAACGGGCGGGGTCCGTTGATGGTTTTCGTAGCCAGCGGGCTCATCCATCACCGGACGTTCCATCCACGGCGCTACGGATTTTTCATAGAACGTTGACCACGCGCAGTGATCTGCATCTGCAGCAACGGCTTTTTTGAAGCTCGCCAACTCCTTGGGACCAAGCCATAGACGCGGGTGGCTCATATCGGATTTGGCATAACGTTTGGTGCGTCCGGCCAAGGGCACTTGGGTGGCGTCCGCCGTCACAGTAAAGCGGCGATTTGCGCTCCACTCGGTCGCGGCGGTTTTGGTTTCGGCGTCCCATTCCGCATAGGACCAAACATAGTCACCCGGCTCAAACACATGATCGGGTGTGAGGAAATTCAACGGTATATCGGAAAAGACCACGGCGTCTTTGTAGCTGTCATCTCTGGCAACGCGCAGCACATAGCGGGCTTCGTCATCGACAACAGGCAGCCATGTGAACCGTGGCGGATTTTCGACCGGCACGGAGCCATCCACAGGGGCGTATTGGATATTCAAACGCCCGGCGCGGGGTTGGTCCAGATAGTTTGCACTGGCTGACATCGAAAGGACTTCCTTTGGTGGAACATAAGATGTGCCGCCCGCAGGGGGCGAACGGCACGATATTCAAGCGAGGCTTAGTTATATTGACGGTCGTAGGCCGCCTGCATGACTTCCAGCACCTTGCTGTAACCACGTTTTTCAAGCTGATCCTGATAGTCGGCCCAATCGGCTTCGACGTCACCGGTACCCAAAATCCAGGCCTGTTGACGCTCAAGCATATAGGTCCGCAGCTGTGCGTTATACTTGTCGTAAACCTTCTGCTCGTCGGCGTTCAGGGACACACCGAGGAACTGATCAATCAGATAGTCACCTTCGTCATAAAGCGCGATGCCTTCGAGGGCGAACTCGTTCGACCACTGCTTTTCATACTCATAATCTTGGAAATAACCACGGGCATGAAGCTGGGCACCGATCTGATACAGCGAGGAGTTAACCGGACCTGCGTCCAAGAACTCTTGGGTGAACTGTGGCTCGCCATCAACCAACGTGTACTGAGCGCCTTCGACACCAAAGTTGACCAGATCACGACCTTCGGGAGAGAACCAGAAGTCAAAGTATTTGATGGTTTCAACGGGGTGCTCATTGGTGCCACCCATCGCCCAGCCATCAGGCTTGAACGGGATACGGCGGTGCTCTTCGATACGCTTGCCTGAGATCGAGGCCGGCGGCGCGAAGGCTTTGAACGAGAACCCTTCGATGTCTGCAGACAAACGGTTGTAGCCGGAGGTCGAGGCGAACCAATCGTGGGTCATGCCACCCATGTTTTCGGACAAGAGGAATTCGCGCGACGACGACCCACGAGTAAAGATTTCCGCGTCGATCAGACCTTCGGCATACCACTCTGCAAGGTTCTTGATACCTTCGCGATAGCCCTCACCGGCATAGGGATGCGCCAGTTTGCCATCGGTCACGTAGTAGTCGTGATAGGTATCAGAACCAGAAGAGCGACCGTCCCAAAGCGTCACCAGACGGATCAGCTCTTCCCATTGACGGGCAAAGTAAGGCACTTCGTCCTTTTTGCCATTGCCGTTTGGATCGCCATCACGGAACGCCTCAAGAACTGTTTTCAGTTCGTCAACATTGTTGGGGATCTCAAGACCCAGCTTTTCAACCCAGTCGTAGCGGATGAAATAGGCACGACCATATTTGCCATCAGGCAGATACGGAATGTAGTACATGTTGCCATCCGACGAGGTGATCGCCGATTTCACGTCGGGGTGTGAGTCAAAGTAGGCCTTCATATGCGGCGCATGCTCTTCGATCAGATCGTTGAGCGGGGTAAACGCGCCCTGTGGACCATACTGGTTCACAACATCACGGATGCGCGACGTGCCAATGATGTCAGGCAATTCGCCAGAGGCCAGCAAGAGGTTGATGGCTTCGTCACTTTGCGGCGTGTTCGACCCAAAGGTCTTGTTCTTGAGATGAATATTGGTCATCTCGCGCGCGGTCTGCTCAACCGGCCAGCTTTCGTCATAGCTGGTATAGCGCTTGTGGTGCATGTGGATCGTCAGCTCAAGCGGATCGTCCAC
The DNA here is from genome assembly GCF_058892305.1 of Pelagimonas sp. Taxonomy (NCBI): domain Bacteria; kingdom Pseudomonadati; phylum Pseudomonadota; class Alphaproteobacteria; order Rhodobacterales; family Roseobacteraceae; genus Pelagimonas; species Pelagimonas sp. The sequence continues at coordinate 9,475 of NZ_JBZXVN010000051.1, read as the reverse complement.
AATCTTGGCACCATGGCCATCGGCCAAAACCGGAGTGGTCATCATGGTCGATGCCAGCGCCAGCGCGGTGGTTGTGAGTTTCTTCATGGTAGTCCTCCCTTTACCTTTGATATCGTTGTCTTTCTTTTCCAAAGTCATTCTTTCACTCCTCCCAAAAGGATGCCTTTGTTGAAGTATTTCTGAACAAACGGGTAGATGATCAGGACCGGGATAATCGAACATACGATGATCGCAGCGGTGACCGTTTCGACCGAATAGGGGGCTGTCAAAAGGGTCGAGGCAAACTCCTCGTCATCTGACAGGGTGGCGATGATCTGGCGCAGATAGACCTGCAACGGAATCTTGCTTTCGTCCTGCAACAAGACCATTGCCCAAAAGAAGCCGTTCCACCGTGCAACGATGCAGAACAAAGTCACGGTTGCGATGGCCGGTTTCGACAATGGAACAAACACTTTCCAAAGCACCTGGAATTCGTTTGCGCCATCCATCCGTGCCGCTTCTTCAAACGACGCTGGGATGCTTTCAAAGAAGTTGCGCAACAGGATGATATTAAAGGCGTTACACGCAAAACCGATGATCAGGCCAAAGTAGCTATCCATCAGCCCCAGATCACGCATGTTCAAGAAGAACGGGATCATCCCGGCGTTGAACCACATGGTAAAGGCCACCACGAGGTTCCAGAACCGGCGACCTATCAGTTGCGGCCGCGACAGGGCATAGGCCCCCGGAATGATGATGATCAGGCTCATCAGCGTTCCGCCGATCGTATAGATGAACGTGTTCAGATAGCTGCGCCAGAATTCCGGCTCACTTAGCACCCGTTCATAGGCGGCCAGTGTCAGGTCAACCGGTGTTAGGATGACCTTGCCCGCCGTCGCCGCAAAGCCGGAGCTAAACGACACCGCTGCGATGTAGATGAACGGATATAGCGTTGATAGCGCGAAGATTCCGATCAGAACCATGTTGGCGACAACAAAGAGCTTATCGCCACGAGAATAGAGATTCATATTTGCCATAATTCAGCCCTCACCACAGCGATGTGCGCGAGACACGGCGCGAGATTGTGTTGGCGGTCATAACCAGAACAAAGGCGACCACAGCGTTGAACAGACCGGCCGCGGCGGCGACATCGTATTGGCCGCCCTGCAAACCCTGTCGGTAGATGAAGGTGTTGATCACATCCGCGGTTTGATACGTCGCGGGCTGGTAAAGCAGGATGACAAGTTCAAACCCGATTTCCAGAATGTTGCCGATACGAATGATCAACATGATGATGATCGTCGGCATGATCGACGGCAGTGTGATTTTCCACATCATCTGCCAACGGCTTGCCCCATCGACCACCGCGCTTTCATAGAGCGATGGATTAACCCCGGCGATGGCCGCAAGAAAGACGATGGAACTAAAGCCCGCCTCTTGCCAAATGCCCGACCCGATGAAAATCGGCCTGAACCATTCCGGTTTGGTAAGGAAGTAGATCGGCTCGATCCCGAACCACCCAATGATCGTATTCACAATCCCCGCCGAGGGCGAGAAGGCGGTCACCACAATCCCGGCAATAATCACGGTCGAGATAAAGTGCGGAAGGTAAACAAGTGTCTGAGCGGTTTTCTTGTAAGTTTGGTTGAGAACCTCGTTGAACATCAGCGCGAGGATGATCGGCATTGGAAATCCGAACATCATCGACAACGCGCTGATAATCACTGTGTTTTTCAAGGCGCGAACAAAGGTGTCGCTCTCAAAAAGGGTTTGGAAATGCTCAAACCCAACCCACGGGCTCCCCGCGATGCCACGGAAGATGCTGTAGTCTTTAAAGGCGATCTGTAACCCGTACATGGGTTTGTAGAGAAATAAGATAAACCAGATGATGGTCGGGGCGAGCAGCACATATATCTGCCATTCACGGCGCATATGCTGCAAAAACCAGGCGAGTTTCTTTTGCATCTCGCCCTCCCTTAACCTTGGGTGGGATGGGCAAAGACATCCCCCGTATCTGCATCGAAAACTTTGATTTTCTCAGCGTTGATATAGACCTTGTCCACGTCATAAAGGTGGTCGATATCCCCGTGGGTCTCGGTCTTGATCACAAATGGCGTGTCGCCGACATGAGTGTGCAACAACGCTTCGGAGCCCAGAGTTTCCACCAAATCCAAGTCCAATGGTATGGCGCTTGCCCCCTCAACAGGGGTGATCAAAGCGTGCTCAGGTCGAATGCCGACAATCACTTTGCGCCCGGCCTGACCTTGCAACTGTGGCAACTTGGGAAGCTTAACTTTGGCCTCGCCAAGTGTCGCAAATGGCGCGTCATCGCCGCCTTCGACCACTGCCGTCAGTTGGTTCATTGGCGGAGAACCGATAAAGCTGGCGACAAAGGTATTCACAGGATTGTTGAACAACTCCATCGGACGGCCGATTTGTTCGATGCGACCATCGCGCATAACAACAATCCGGTCCGCCAGTGTCATGGCTTCAACCTGATCGTGCGTCACGTAAATGCTTGTCACGCCCAAACGCTTGTGCAGACGCTTGATCTCGGCGCGCATCTGAGTGCGTAGCTTGGCGTCCAAGTTGGACAGAGGCTCGTCAAACAGAAAGACTTCGGGGTGACGAACGATGGCGCGCCCCATTGCAACGCGCTGACGCTGACCACCAGAGAGGTCAGCGGGCCGGCGATCAAGGTAGTCAGTCAATCCCAAAATTTCCGCGACTTCCGCCACCGATTTGGCAATCTCGGGCTTCTTGGCTTTGCGGATACGAAGACCGAACGCGATATTTTCGGCGACGTTCAGATGCGGGTAAAGCGCGTAGTTTTGGAACACCATCGCGACGTCACGATCCTTTGGGGCAACGTTGTTCACATGGCGATCAGCGATTGTCAGCTTGCCGTCCGAAATTTCTTCGAGACCGGCGATCATGCGCAGGGTTGTCGATTTACCGCAGCCCGACGGGCCAACCAGAACAACAAACTCTTGCGGTTCGATCTGTAGGTCGATGCCATGCACAACCTGTACGGCTCCATAGCGTTTGACAATTTTGTCCAGGACTACACCCGACATGTTTCCTCCACTTTCCCCGCCGCCTCGTTGACAACAGTTCTTGAGTGACGCGAGCGTGTTGGGACATGCGCCGCCTCATTCAGTTTCTCGATAAATTCCAAAATGCCGGGCCGCTCTTCGAGGATGCGAATCTTGCTCTCAGGCGATCCGATATGCGCAATGAGTGCGGTCTGCGCCGTGTCTGGCCTGCCCTCCAAAACGGCTGAAACGATGCATTTGTGGTCGGCGATGGCCTGCTCGGAGCGAGTAAGGTTTTGCATGCCAAGCAAATGACGAATGCGAAACACGTCCACCTGAGACCGTTCGATCGCATCCCAAACACCGGCAACCCCAGCCATGCCCACGAACAGTTTGTGAAGACCCACATCCGCCTCAAAATAGGCCGGATAGTCACCAGAGCGACAAGCGCGCTCTTGCTCGGAAAGCTTCAGCAAAAGTGGTGCCGCAAAGCTGGCCCGATCGGGGTTTTGCGCCGCCAGTCGGATGGCCGAGGCCTCCAAGGATAGGCGGACAAAACACGCCTCCTTGTAACGCGCGAGGTCAATCGGCATGACGTAGGTTCCGCTCTTAGGAACAATTTTTACAAGTCCAGCGGCTTCAAGCCGAATGAGCGCTTCGCGGACCGGCGTCTTAGAAGACTTAAAGGCTGTTGCGATGTCTTGCTCCGACAGAAGTTGGCCGGGATGGAGATCGAGCGAAACGATCAACCTGCGCAAAACCTCATAGTATTGGGAAGAAAGTGGCCCCACGCCACTCAACTGATAGCCATGCGCAAAAGCCGCGACGCCACGCTGCTGCGCAAAACGTACCCTCATCTCCTCCACAGCACTGATCATAACACCCCTCCCAAGGCGATTGATGCAGCAACTGATACATTAGATGTCAAATTTTAACAATACAAATATTTACAAATATTCAAAATGAAAGCGCCTAAAATAGCTTTTTATTTCAGGCTGGTAGGGAAATATAGCGATCCATCTGCCAAAGAACACACCCGAAAAACACAAGATTCAGCTCAAAAAATAACAAATCTGGCTGGTGAGTCGCATTTTCGGCCTCAACAATTTGGATTCCACGCCCGCACACGCTCAATCCATTGACCGATTGGGCTGCAACACCTACCCATCGTTACAAATAAATACAAATCAACTGCAAACCTAAGGGAACTCGCCATGATCATTCACTCCAACAGCCCAGACGCATGGATGGAAGCTGCACCCGGCTCTCAGCGTCGCATCCTATGTCACAACAAAGACATCATGATGGTGGAGTTTCGGTTTGAGACCGGAACCAAAGCCCCCCTCCACAATCATCCGCATACGCAGACAACCTATGTTGACTCGGGTCGGTTCGAATTTACTGTTGGCGACGAAACCAAGATTTTGGAGCCTGGCGACGGAATGGTCATCCCATCCAATGTCATGCATGGCTGTGTGTGCCTTGAAGCAGGCTCGCTCAAAGACGCCTTTGCCCCACGGCGCGACGACTTCCTCGAAGCGCACGGTATTCCCGTCGATTAATTGCCTATCGGGCCTTCGAACACACGGTTGCGGGCGTTTTCAACATGCGCCCGCATCGCCAAACGAGATGCTTCCGGGTCACGCTTTTCAATCGCGTTGAAAATGGCGTGATGTTCTTCTTGAACCAATTCCAAACGATCCTGCGGCTTGGTGAGCGATAGATTCCGCGTCAGATTCATACCGGTCAGAATGTTGCTTTTCATCGACGTACGTGCGGCTAGGAAGTACTGATTGTCAGACGCCGAACAGACCGCAACATGGAAATCTTCATCCTCATCAACGCCAAGACGCCCTTCGAGAACACAACGATCAAGTTCGGCCAAGGTGGCGCGCAAACGTTCCATATCGGCTTCTGAGCGACGCAAGGCCGCCAAAAAGGCCGCTTCGCTTTCTATCGCAGCCCGAAACTCAAACGTTCGTTGAATATCGGCGATAGACCCAACCGGGGCAAAATCCAAAACTGCATTTTCAGGACGGCGTTGGACAAATGAGCCGGAGCCTTGGCGCGATACAATAACACCGTCTTCGCGAAGTTGCTTTAGAGCCTGACGCAGAACTGGGCGTGAAACCTCAAGTTGCTCGCTGAGCACATGCTCGGTCGGCAGCTTTTCCCCAACCGCGATCTCGCCGCTGGCGATCATTCCCAGAACACTTTCATAAACACGATCAGACAGAGTGCGGTCCCTCACAGGTTTGTCTGCACTTGCCGCCTTACTCCCCAAGGCTCCTATCTGCCGTTTTGGTGTCTCCACGATGCGAACATTTCTTTCGTTTTTGGGTCCGTTGGCGGGTACAATCCAAAAGTAGACGCACCGCTTTTGACCATTTCCATAACAAAGTCTTCAAAGACTGTCATTTCGATTGCTTCTTCCGCCATATCTTCTGCCAAATGGGCAGGCACACATACCACACCTTCATTGTCGCCCACGATGATGTCACCGGGGAAAACCGCCACGCCACCACAGGCGATCGGGTCGTTAACCGCCACCGCGTGATGCTTGGTGAGGTTGGTCGGCGCGCTGGGGCGGCTGTGATAAGCGGCCATGTCCAGCTGGGCGATTTCTGGCGTGTCACGAAATCCACCATCTGTCACCACTCCTTGGCAACCGCGTTGCTGCAACCGCGTGGCGAGAATGCAGCCGGCAGAGGCTGCTGATGCATCCTGCCGTGCGTCGATCACGAACACCGCCCCATTGGGGCACTCCTCAACGCCTTTGCGCTGGGGGTTGTCGCGGTCTTCAAACGAGTCCAGCCCATCAAGGTCCTCTCGGGCAGGAATATAACGCAGTGTATAGGCCGGCCCGACCATGTTTGGCCCAGGCCGAAGACGTTGTGGCCCTTGAAGAAAGATGTTGCGCAACCCGCGCGCAAACAATGCCGTGGTCAGGGTGGCTGTGCTCACCTGCATCAGCTTGGCCCGTAATCCGTCCGACATTCCTGCCGCATGATCGAAAGTTTCACGCAAAGTCATAGCTTTCTCCTTTGGTGGTTCAATCGGGATTTCTGACAACCGGATCGGTCAAACAGGCACGCGCGCATGACTGTCTCACTCAAACATTGATGGCAGCCAGAGCGAAACCGCAGGGACATAGGTGATTAGAATCAACGCCGCGAGGATGGCCAGGTAAAACGGCCAGATTGATTTCAGCGTTTCTTCGATCTTGATCTTACCAACGGCGCACCCGACAAACAGACAGGTCCCGACGGGTGGCGTGCATAGACCAAGCCCAAGGTTTACCAACATCATAATGCCGAATTGGATCGGGTCCATGCCCAGATCTTTGGCGATCGGTAGAAAGATTGGCGTACAAATCAGGATCAGCGCCGCCATATCCATGATCATGCCAAGCACCAACAGCATCATGTTGATCATCAAAAGAACAACGATCTTCTCTTCCGAGATACCGAGCATAAAGCTGCTCAATTTTGTTGGGACTTGGTACAGCGCCAGCAGGTAGGCAAAGGAGCTGGCGAAACCAATGAGAACCATCACCATTGCCGTGGTTTTCACCGCCGACATGACCGAAATCTTGAAGCTTTCCCAATCGAGGCTTCGATAGACGAAGGCGGTCAAAAGCAGGGCGTAGATCGCACCGAAGGCACCGGATTCTGTCACAGTAAAGACGCCAGACAGTACCCCGCCCACGATGATCACTGCCGTGATCAAGCCGGGGATTGCGGCAACCGAGGCGACCCAAACGGCTTTCCAACCGGGGAAAGGCTCAGACGGATAATTGTGTTTGATCGCGATGAAATAGGCGGCAACCGCAAGGCAGATACACATCAGCATACCGGGGATCACGCCAGCCAAGAATAGCTTGGAGATCGAGATGCCGCCACCGGCCGCAACGGCAAAAATGATCATGTTGTGGCTGGGTGGGATAACGATCCCAGCGATCGAAGAGGTCACAGTGACGTTGACCGCGTAATCGGCTTTGTAGCCGCGCTCTTTCATCACTGGAATGAGGATCGACCCAAGCGCAGAGATATCCGCAACAGCAGACCCCGAGATGCCGCCAAACAGCATGGATGAGAAGATATTGACCGAAGCCAGACCGCCACGAATGTGCCCGACCAAAGCCGAGGCAAAGCGCACCAGACGGATGGCGATACCGCCGTGCAGCATCAGCTCACCGGCAAAGACGAAAAACGGGATCGCAAGCAGGGAGAACACTGAAATACCTGAAATCGACCGTTGGAAGGTGATTAGAAGCGGGAAACCCTCGTACCAGAAGGCGGAGGCCGCCGCGATGCCCATTGCAAATGCCACGGGGACACCCAGCACGACACAGCCGGCAAACATGCCCAGAAGAATAGCCAAGCCCATGCTTAGGTTACCTCATCAGTTTCAAAGGGTTTTCCTGTTATCAGGCAATGACACCGGAACGCCGCACGGGTTCCGGCAAAGACGAACACCAGGCCACCGCACAACAGCGTGGACAAGGTGCGAAAGCTTTCGGGGATGTTCAGCATTGGCAACATGGTGTCCCAGCCGAACTGAAACAGTTCAAGACTGGCAATCGCCATGACAAAGCCAAAGACGGCAAGCATCGCATCGGTCAAAACCATGATCACCTGACGCAGGCGATCAGGTAGCATGTCACGGAATAGGGTGACGCCCAGATGGGTGTTTTCATGCACCCCGGCCGCGGCCCCCAGATAGGCAATGTAGCAAACCAGCAATAGCGCCAGTTGCTCAACCCATGTTGGTGTGACGTTCAGCACGTAGCGACCAAAAACCAACCAGCCAAATGTTGCGACCAAAACAACCAAGGCACAAGACGCAAGCAGAATACACAGCCCGCTCAACCGATCCAACCATTGCCGGATTTGGTCCGCAAATGTTGTTTCTTGTTCCACCAACGATCCTCCCTTCGCCGAAAAAAGCGCCCCGCGATCCGCGCGGAGCGCTCATATTGCGCGGCAAATTATTCTGCGTTGCGGAACAGATTAACCAGATCAGTCATGTCGGGGTTAGCCGCCAGATACTGCTCGTAGACCGGAGCCATCGCCGCCTGGAAGGCAGATTTATCTGCAATCGCGTTAACTTCGACGCCACCGTCCTGAACGATTTTCATCGAAGCGGCCTCCCGTTCTTGCCAGAGCTGACGCTGCAAGTCTGTCGACGCTTTACCAGCGGCGCGAACGATGTCCTGCTGCTCAGGTGTCATGGCGTCAAAGGTCTTTTTGCTCATGCAGAGGCACTCGGGGATAATGAGGTGCTCAGACAGGGAGTAATATTTGGCGACTTCAAAATGGCTGGTCGACTCATAGCTAGGCGGGTTGTTTTCAGCGCCATCAACAACGCCGGTTTTCAGCGACTGATACACTTCGGCAAAAGCCATTGGTGTGGCGTTGCCGCCCATGGCTTCGATCATGCCAACGAACAGGTCGTTGTTCATGACGCGCACTTTCATGCCGGCCACGTCATCAGGTGTGTTGATCGGCTTGGTACCGTTATAGAACGAACGCGCGCCAGCGTCGTAGTAACCCAGGGCAACGATGCCTTTGGCTTCGAGGCCTGCGGAAACCGCTGCACCTGCTTCGCCATCCATCAGTTCATACATCTGCGGAACAGATTTGAAGATAAAAGGCAGGGATACAACGTTGGTTTCAGGAACCGCCTGACCCATCGGCCCAAGGCTGAAGACACCAAAATCAATGATGCCAAGGCGCACCTGTTCGATTGCATCGGGCTGCGACCCCAATACACCCGCATGGAACACTTTGCCCTTAAGCGCGCCGTCGGTCTTTTCGGTAACTTCCGCCATGAAGGATTCCATGCCGTGCGAGACGGGATAGTCTTCTACGTGGATGTTCCAACCGCGCCAGTCTTTGGCTTCGGCCGCAAGGGCGGACATTGTCAGCGCGACAGCCGTCAGCGCACCAAGTCCAGCAAACTTGTTCAAAATCATTATCACTCCTCCTCAGGATAATTTGTCTGCCAATATGGGTACTTTGATTACAAATTTTTACAACTAATAATTTGAAAACTCAAATGAGGTAAGTTCACTTCAGATGTGGCACGATCTGTATTTTTTCTTTTATTTTCTTAGAAATATGGGAAGGACCCCCATTTGTTTCACTGCCAGAAAATCCAATTTCGCTCAGGTGAAAACATGTCATCAACGCTCAGAATGCAAAGTACACCACCTCAATTAGGGCAAATTCGTAAACAGTAAAACGGCCTAAAAATGTGATTCTCCGAATCAGACGAATCGGCAAAACGGGTGCTTCCACGAACGTTCAACCTGCCCTGCACCCCACATCGCCTAATCGGAGGGAGAGCCGCGATTCATCCCGCAATTTTGAGGTTAGACGACAGGACAACAATATGCGCTGGCGGCCTTTGCTTGCCATCTAACATGTGTTGCGACCGCTCCTTCAATAGCAAGTCGA